>SVIT01000028.1 GCA_015069365.1 Clostridiales bacterium
GTTGCTTGCCGATCGTGCGGTGGTGCTTCACAAAGGTAAAATTGTATTGCAAGGAAAGCCTGAAGAAGTCTTTTCTCAAGGGGAAGAACTCGCGAAATATTCCTTGGTTATGCCTCGCCCCGTTCGTATTTGTCGTGCGCTTTCCGAGGGCGGGATTTCAGTCGCGGACAGTATGGATATCCAAGAAATTGCAGGAAATATAAGGCAAGCGATATCTGTGACCGATGGTATACAGAAAGAGGAAACGAAGGGGGCAGGTACGGATTCAATTGCTGCACCGTACGTTAAAAACGAAGAGAAAGGCAGGATTTTTTGTAAAAATTTATCTCACGTGTACAACCCTAAATCCCCTTTTGCTACGCAGGCATTAAACGGAGTAGATTTGGAGATTTTCTCAGGGGAATTCTTTGGAATATTGGGCCATACGGGTAGCGGAAAATCCACGTTTGTTCAGCATTTGAATGCGTTGATCAAAGTCCCTACGGCAGAGAAAAAATATAAAGAAAAGAAAAGAAAAAAAGGTCAGCAGCCTATCGTTCATTTGATGGTGGATGGTTATGATTTAACGAATAAAAATACTGATTTTAGGGAGCTTCGCAGCAAAGTAGGTATGGTGTTTCAATATCCCGAACAGCAGTTGTTTGCAGAAACTGTATTCGAGGACGTAGCGTTTGGGTTGAAGAATTTTAAGCCCGATATTTCGTCTGATGCCCTCAAAAATGCGGTGCGAGAGGCTCTGGAAACGGTTGGTTTAGATTATCGCACGGTGAGGGGGGCTTCTCCGTTTGAGTTATCTGGCGGTCAAAAACGCCGTGTTGCGATTGCAGGGGTGATCGTCACGAAGCCTGAGATTCTTGTGTTAGATGAACCTGCGGCAGGGCTAGATCCGTTAGGGAAAGAGGAGATTATGACTCTTCTGCATAAGATTCATGCGGACTGGTGCAAGACGATTATTATTGTTTCTCACGATATGGACGAGATTGCGGAAAACTGTACGCGTGCGGCGGTGTTTTCGGAGGGGAGGGTCTGGAAAGTTGCAGCGCCTAAACAACTTTTCTCTGACGTGGCAGCGTTGAATGAAATTGGGTTGGATGCACCGTTTGCGGCAAAACTGACGGTGGCGTTAAAGGAAAAAGGGGTTGTTGTTGACAACGATTACACAGTGTCTGATTTTGTTGAGAAAATGTTGAGTTTGGCAAAAACGGAGGGGGTATGTACGAGTTCAGAAGGAGGGCACGAACATGCGTGAGGCTACTTTCGGTCAATATTATCCTTCCGATTCTTTTGTGCATCGCTGTGATCCGCGGGCGAAGATACTGTTTTTAATCGTCTATATCGTTGCGGTGTTTTTGGGCAATAATTTTTATGCGCTTGGAGCTTGCGCTGCGGTGTTTGTCCTGCTTGCAATCTTTTCGGGAGTGCCGTTTTCTTCCCTGCTCCGCTCGGTAAAAGCAATCTTGTTTTTATTGCTGTTTATGGCGGTATTAAACCTCTTTTTCTATCAAGGCGAAACAGTCTGGTGGGAGTGGAGATTTATCAAAATAACCAAAGAAGCGGTGTATTATACGCTGTTTTTGGGGGTAAGGCTTTTCCTTTTGGTACTTGGATCGTCGCTTTTGACGTTGACGACGACACCCGTTTCGTTGGCAGACGGCATAGAAAGTTTGTTATCGCCGTTGAAAGTTATTCGTTTCCCTGTGCACGAACTGGCGTTGATTATGTCGATTGCATTGCGTTTTATCCCCATTTTGACGGATGAAACTGGGCGAATTATGAACGCGCAAAAGGCGCGCGGTGCGGATTTTGAAACGGGGGGCTTGGTGAAGCGCTTGAAAGCGGTTGTACCGACTTTAATCCCTTTATTGATCAGTGCTTTCCGTCGCGCAGACGAACTGGGCGATGCGATGGACGCGCGGTGTTATTCAGGGAGCAAAGTGCGCACAAAATACAAAAAACTCACCTTTACTTGGCGCGATTTTATCGCCTTAATTGTAGGGGCAAGCCTTTTGACTGGGATTATTTTATTGAGAATTTACACGGTTGCATTGATATAACGGAGGCGGGTATGCGGTACGTTTTGAGAATTTCATATGACGGAACTGCTTACGCAGGCTGGCAAAGACAGAAAAATGCGCCTTCTGTGCAAGAGATGTTAGAAACAGCGGCTTTTGAGGCGCTTGGCGTAGACGTACGCGTGGTTGGTAGCGGCCGCACGGATGCAGGCGTGCATGCCGCGGGGCAGGTTTGTCATTTTGATAGTGAGGAAATTACTGTTCCGCCGAATCGTTTGCCCGACTGTCTTAACCGTTTTTTGCCTTCAGATATTCGGCTTTTGGACGGATGGGCGGCTGAGGAAGGATTTGACGCAAACCGCAGCGCAAAAAGAAAAACGTATTGCTATTCGTTGTACGTTTCGCCGAGGGAAATGCCCTTGATGGAGCGGTATGCAGTTCGGGTTGACAGTGCGCCTGAACAAGCGGTTTTGCAAAAGATTGCATACCTGTTCGAGGGAGAGCACGACTTCAAGGCATTTTGCGCGTCAGGGTCTGCAGTAAAGACAACCGTGCGTACCGTGTACGAGGTGAAGGTGGAAGAATGCGAAAAATTCGGGCTCAGGGAAATAAAAATTTACGTTACTGGCAACGGATTTTTATATAATATGGTGCGTACGATGGTGGGCGAACTTTTGGATATAGCCCTCGGGAAAAGATCAGAAGAAAGCTTGTCAATGGCATTTGCGACGGGGGATAGAAGCTTGCTCGGTAAAACGATGCCAGCGAAAGGCTTAATGCTAGTGAACGTCGAATATAAAAAATAAGTTTTACTGAATAGGTAGGTAAATATGGAACTGTATTATTTTTACAACATAGCAAGGCTGACGGCTTCTTTCTTTGCGAAGACGGAAAGGGATTTGATCAATACCTTTTACTGGGGATTAGGATTCGGGATTGCGTTATGGCTTGTTTTTTTCATTTTACAAGGGTTCGGGCTGTATACTATGGCGAAAAAACGCGGCTACGAAAAGAAGGTTTTGGCGTTTGTTCCGTTTGTCAACATTTGGTATATGGGCAAGCTTGCGGGGAACTGTAATTTTTTCGGGCAAAAGGTAAAGAGGGCAGGCATGTACGCGATGATTGCGCAGATTATCACTGCTGTGCTTTCTTTAATGGTGCTTGCTGCCGAGATGTATCTTTGGGTTAGACACGGTGTTCCCGAGATTACGGAAATGGGATCTGCGTATTGGACGGGCTTGAAAGGATTTTCACTGACCGTTGCGCAATTTTATGATTTGAGCGGTTATCTTTTGTCTATTTTCCAGTTGATTTACGAGATTTTGTTAGTCGTCCTCTTGATCGGTCTTTACAGACGCTACACGCCGAAAAATTATATGACGCTTGGGATTTTGACTCTCTTTGTTCCCGCTTCTCGTTATATCGTGATCTTTGTGCTTAGAAATCGTCAGTCGATTGATTATGAGGCATATATGCGCGCCAGACGTGAGGCGTACATGCGTCAACAGCAGCAGTATTACAATCGCTACGACAACCCATACAACAATCCTTATAACAATCCGTACGGCTCGCAGTATGGGAATGGGAATTCGCGCTCTGCGCCTGAAGAACCTTTTGCAGAGTTTTCTTCTACAAATAATAGCGAAAATAATGGGGATTCTGACGGATTTTTCGATTAAGACAATCAAAAAGCAACACTTTTACTAGGTGTTAAAATTTTATGAAATCATTGATGGGGAATAAGGAAAAGTTATGTTCCCCGTCTTTTTTTATATAAAATAACCGTGAAACGGTTTACAGAAAAAAAAGTCTGTGTTATAATGATTATGTATAACTACAGATTATAGCAGACAGTGTTTTATTGCAAAAACCTCGATACTGCAAGTGGAGTAATGCTTATGATGGAAGAAAATATAGCCGCGATCGCGACCCCTTCGGGAAAGGGCGGCGTTGCGATCATTCGCATTAGCGGTAAAAATCCTTTAGAACTCGCCGAGAGGATGTTTTTTCCGACGGGAAAGGTCAAGGTGGCTGAGTTCGAGCCTTACCGTATGTATCCAGGACGCATTGACGGCGGTACGTTTGAGGATTATGGTTTGTGCGTATATTTTAAGGCGCCCGCCAGCTATACAGGCGAAGATATTGTCGAATTTCAATGCCACGGCGGCGAAAGTATCGCGCGTGGGATTTTAAAGCAGACCTTCCGTTTAGGGGCAAAGGCGGCAGGCAGGGGCGAGTTTACCAAACGAGCTTTCCTCAATGGAAAACTGTCTTTGGCATCCGCGGAGGGGGTTGCAGACATGATCAACGGCGAATCCGAGGCGGAGGTAAAAGCGGGATACCTTTTGTATAGCGAGAAACTGACGGACAAGGTACGCGCTTTACAAGCGGAACTGACGACTCTTTTGGCGGGAATAGACGTTTCCGTGGATTATCCCGAGGAAGATATTGAAGAACAGCACGTTTTAGAGCTTGCGGATGCGTTGAAAAAATTGCATACTGAGATTGCCTCGCTCACGGCGACGTATGCGGTGGGAAAGAAAATTAAATCGGGGATCACAGTCGCAATCTGCGGAAAGCCCAACACGGGGAAGAGTTCTCTTTTGAATAGGTTGCTTGGTTATGAAAAGGCAATCGTTTCCTCTGTTGCGGGTACGACGAGAGACGCGGTAGAGGGCGTTTTGGAGATTGACGGGAAGAAATTTAATCTGTACGACACCGCAGGGGTGCGCGAAAGCGGTGATTTTATTGAAAATATCGGGATTGAACGCGCAGAATCGATTATTCGTTCTGCAGACGTTGCGGTGTTTGTCGCGGATATGTCTGCACAGGGCGGGATTGATGAAGAGGATGCAAAGGTCCTTGAAATGGTCAAGGGAAAACCGTTGATTAAAGTTCTCAATAAATCGGATATCACCCGAGATGAAACGGATACGGATGCAGACGTCTATACTTCTGCCGTTACGGGAGAGGGGATTGAAAAGTTGAAAAGGTTGCTTTGCGAAAAGAGCTTTTCAGCCTTGAGTGAAGACGCGGCGTTTTTGATTGAAGAACGTCATTACGATGCGTTGAGCCGTGCGCAAACATTGATTGAAAAGGGGATTTTGGCTTGCAAGACAGAGCCGTTGGATCTTATCGGGATTGACGTAAAAGAGGCGTGGGACGCGTTGGGCGAAATCACTGGCGAAACCGCGACGGAACGTATTATTGAGGAAATTTTTGCAAAATTCTGTGTGGGGAAATAATCGTTGACGATAGAAATGATAGGGGCAGGTATGCGTTTATGGTAAATCTGGAATTATATCGGGTGTTTTATATGGTAGCCAAATGCGGGAGTTTGACAAAAGCCGCCGAGGAACTGTATATTTCCCAACCCGCTGTTTCACAATCAATAAAGCAACTGGAAAATCAACTGGGGATTACTCTTTTTAACCGCACCCACCGCGGCATGGAATTGTCCGCACAGGGCGGGAAGTTAATCTTCCCTGAGGTGGAACGTGCGCTTACGCTTTTGAATGATGCGGAAAACCGTATTATGGAGATGAAAACTTCTGCTACGGGGTTGATTAGAATCGGTGCAAGCGATACAATCTTCGAGTATTTCCTTGCAGATAAGATTGTGGCTTTTCACGAGCGTTTTCCTGCGATAAAGATTGAGCTGATGGCGGATTTTACTCCTGATACGATTGAAAAATTGAAAGAGAATCGTTGCGACGTTGCGTTTGTCAATCTTCCGATTACGGTGGATCCTGAACTTAGGTTGCACGGAAATTGCATGCGTTTAAACGACATATTCATTGTCGGGGAAAAATATAAAGAGTTGGTAAACGAGGGGCCCATGTCCTTGACGAAACTGAAAAAATACCCCATGATCATGATGGATAAAAATACGATTGCCCGCCAAACTTTGGATAATTTTTTTGGGGCGCACGGCGTAACGTTAGAACCGTCCATCGAGGTGGGTAGTTGGGACCTTATGAAACGGCTGGTTGTCAGTGGTATGGGAATCGGGGTAATTCCGAGAGAGTATGCGGCGCGGCGTTTGAGTGCGGGAGAGCTGTTTGAGGTAAAGACCGATCCCACGTTACCAAATCGCTCCGTGGGAATGTTGCTCCCGAAGAACGAACCCGTATCATACGCATTACACAGCTTTATCGAATATTTTCGTAACGAAATCTAATCAAAATCTTTTATAAATATATCTTATAGGAACAGAGAAAAGTATGGCTAAACCGAATCCGCTTTTAAGAAATTTTTGTATCATAGCGCATATTGACCACGGCAAAAGTACACTTGCAGACCGTTTGATGGAAAGAACGGGGCAAGTATCCCAGCGCGACATGGAAGAACAGCTCCTCGATAGTATGGATATCGAAAGAGAGCGCGGTATTACGATTAAGTTGACTCCCGTCCGTATGTATTACACGGCGAAAGATGGACAGGAATACGAATTTAACCTGATTGATACGCCAGGACACGTTGACTTCACGTACGAAGTTAGCCGTTCCCTTGCGGCTTGCGAGGGGGCGATTTTGGTCGTGGACGCTACGCAAGGGGTAGAGGCACAAACGCTTGCTAACGTATATCTTGCGATTGAAAACAACTTGGAGATTTTGCCCGTTATCAACAAAATCGACCTTCCCAGCGCTCGCATTGACGAGGTAAAAAAGGAGATCGAGGACGTGATCGGGTTAGACGCTGAGGGCGTGCCTTGCGTTTCCGCAAAAGAGGGGACGAATATCGGCGATCTGTTAGAGGCAATCACGCAATATTTTCCTGCGCCTCAAGGAGACACGGAAGAGCCTCTCAAGGCGTTGATTTTTGACAGCTACTACGATAATTATAAAGGGGTTATCCTGTTTGTCCGTATCATGGACGGTTCAGTGAAAGTCGGGGATAAAATCAAGACGTTCCTCTCCAGTACCGTGTACGACGTTACCGAGGTTGGCGCATTCGCGCCGCTGCCTACACCCAAGGAAAAATTGCAGGCGGGCGAGGTAGGATATATTGCGGCGTCAATCAAATCTATTCAAGACGTTGCGGTTGGCGATACGGTCACTTCGGCGATCCGTCCTGCAGCGACGCCCTTGCCTGGCTATAAAAAGGTACAGCCTGTTGTATTCTGCGGGATCTATCCTTTGGATGGGAGTAAATTCAACGATCTCAAGGAAGCGATTTTGAAACTGCAATTAAACGACGCGGCGCTGATTTTTGAACCAGATAATTCGGTTGCGCTCGGTTTTGGGTTCCGTTGCGGCTTCCTTGGTCTTTTGCATATGGAGATTATCCAAGAGCGTATCGAGCGAGAATTTAACCTCGATATTATCACGACGGCGCCGTCCGTTAGTTATCTGGTGCATAAGACGAACGGAGAGGAGTTTTTCGTCGACAATCCGTCCCATTTGCCCGACCCTTCGGATATCGAGTATATGGAAGAACCGATTGTAAAAGCAGAGGTATATACACCGCCCGATTATATGGGTTCGATTATGGATCTTTGCAAGGAAAAACGCGGTATTTTCAAGAATATGACCTATCTTGACGAACGCCGCGTAAAACTTGAATACGTGTTGCCGCTCAACGAAATCGTTTATGATTTCTTCGACAGCTTGAAATCCCGCACGAAAGGTTATGCAAGCTTTGACTATGAGCTGTCTGGGTATCAGCGTTCGAAACTTGTTCGTTTGGATATCCTATTGAACGGTGAAATTTGTGACGCGCTTTCCACGATTGTTTTCGAGGACAGAGCGTACGAGCGCGGTAGAACGCTTTGCGAAAACTTGAAAGACGCGATTCCCCGTCAATTGTTCGAGATTCCCGTTCAAGCGGCGGTAGGCGGAAAAATTATTGCCCGTGAGACGGTTAAAGCGGTAAGAAAAGACGTTTTAGCGAAATGTTACGGCGGTGACATCACGAGAAAACGCAAACTCCTCGAAAAGCAAAAAGAGGGTAAAAAGCGTATGAGAAAGGTAGGTTCTGTAGACGTTCCTTCCGAAGTTTTCATGGAGATATTGAAAACGAATAAAGATTAAAATGAAAGGGGCAGGTATGCGTTCAATGAACTTTTTTGAGAGGGTATATCAGGCTGTTTGTCAAATCCCCGAGGGTTGCGTCGCGACGTACGGACAGATTGCTTATGCGGCGGGTAGCCCGCGCGCGGCAAGGCAGGTTGGATACGCGCTGCACGTCAATCCTAAGCCAGGGATTATCCCCTGTCACCGTGTTGTTAATCGTTTCGGTCGGTTGGCGCCAGCGTTTGCGTTTGGCGGTGAAGAAGCGCAAGCGCGGCTTTTGGAAAACGAAGGGGTAACGGTGAGAGAAGATTTCACCGTCAATTTAACGAAGTATTTGTATCAAGGCGATTTTTCAATCGCCGAATAAAAGGAGAAATATGGCAGGTATTTATATTCACGTTCCTTTTTGCAGGCATAAGTGTTCCTATTGCGATTTCACGTCTTATCCCGACAAGATCGAGTACGCAGAGGCGTACATGGCGTGTCTTTATAAAGAGTTAAAAATGCGTGGGGAGGAGTTGAAAGATTATGAGTTCGACACCGTGTATTTCGGCGGCGGGACTCCCTCGTATATTCCTCCGAAATTAATTCTGGGTGCAATGAACCAGATTAAGGCGTGTTTCCGTTTAAAAAAGGACGCGGAGATTACGTTGGAGCTGAACCCTGGTACGATCGGCGAGGGGAAAGTGCAGACCTATCTTCAAGCGGGGATCAACCGTTTTTCTATCGGTTTACAGACGGCGATCGACGAACAGCTTGCCGATCTTGGGCGTATCCACAACGTGCGTGATTACGTGTATGCAACCCAGCTTTTGAAAGGTCAAAATTTCAGCACGGACGTCATGTTAGGGTTGAAAAATCAGACCAAGGAAGATATCGAAAAAACAATCGAATTGGCACACGCTTGCGGGTCAAAGCATATATCCATGTACGCGTTGACGGTGGAAGACGGTACTCCTATCTATACCGATTATCTCAACGGCGAATTGCCCGATTCGGACGAGGTTGCGGAGATGTACGAGTACGGAAAGAAACTGCTGGAAGAGAAAGGCTACCGCCGTTACGAGGTGTCCAACTTTGCGATCCCTGGCTATGAAAGCAAACACAATCTTAACTACTGGGAACGAGGAGAATATATCGGCGTGGGTGTTTCCGCCAGCTCGTTTATGTGCGGCAGACGGTTTACGAATACCTTTGATTTAGATGAATATATGAAATGCATCATTTCGGGTTTCTATCCTGCTGTGACGAGTGAACAAGTAGAAGAAAAAGAGGCGAAGTTCGAGTTTGTTATGCTCGCGTTGCGTACCTCGAAAGGTGTTTCCATGAAAGAGTATAAAGAAAAATTTGGGGTTGCTTTGGCAGAGGATTTCCCTAATTCCTTGAAAAAGTCGGTGAAATATCTGGAGCTTGTTGGAGATAACCTGAGGATTAAGGACGAATATTTATACGTACAAAACTCCATTTTAATGCCGTTTATCGAGGAGATTGAGGGATGAGATTATTAATTGTGCGTCACGGTGATCCCGATTATGAGAAGGATACGCTGACGAAAAAAGGACATCGTGAAGCGAGTTTACTTGCGGAAAAGTTAAAGAACGAAAAAATCGACTATATCTATACGTCACCTCTTGGAAGGGCGAAAGATACCTGCTCTTATACGGCAAAGGCGCTCGGGATGGAGGATAAGGTAGTCGTTTTGGACTGGCTGAGAGAGTTCTATTATATTTGGGACATGCTTCCTCAGGAGTGGACGGCGAGTGAAAATGCCTATGACCGTGATCGTTGGAAAGAGGAGAATTTTTATCGCGTAGAAGAGATCGGGAAAAAATATGACCAACTCGCAAAAGCTTGGGATGAATTGCTTTCAAAGCACGGTTATACGCGTGAGGGCGGGTATTACCGTACGGAGAAAGGGAATTCCGACACGGTTGCGATTTTTTGCCATTTTGGGTTAGAGATGATGTTGCTTTCCCGCCTTTTCAACATTTCGCCCATTGTTTTTAGTCATCATTTCGTTGCGTTGCCCTCGTCGCTTACGACGGTGTATACCGAGGAAAGACGGGAGGGGATTGCGATTTTCCGTTGTGCGGGGTTTGGAGATACGGGACATTTGTATGCAGGCGAAGAACAGCCGTCCTTTGCGGCGCGGTTCTGTGAAAAGTTCGACGATGACACCCGTCATGATTAAAATGGGATAGGCAGGTACGAGATGAACGAGAAAAAACACGTACGGGTGGCGGCGGCGTTGCTCTTTGAAAACGGCAGGATTTTTGCGACGAAACGGGGGGATTCTCCCTATCCCTACGTTGCGCATAAATACGAATTCCCAGGCGGTAAAATCGAGCAGGGGGAATCTGGTGAAGACGCTGTAAAAAGGGAGTTGAAAGAGGAACTGGATTTAGAGGTTTCCGTGGGCGGTTTGTACGCTTCGCTCACCTTTGAATATCCTGATTTTATCATTACGCTGTTTGTGTACGAATGCACCCGCGCGTCAGAGTTTGTTTTAAAGGAACACGAGGGGTATGCTTGGCTTTCGCCGTCGGAATTAAAAGAAGAGGAGTGGGCTCCTGCCGACGCGGATATTATCGGCACGATAAAACGCGTTTTTGGAGAGTAAAGATGAGAGTGGCGATTTACGGGGCAGGCGCTATGGGTACGGTTTTGGGTGCGTTTTTAAACCTCGGCGGTTTTACCGACGTGGATTTGATCACCCGCAACGAAGCGCACGTGCAGGCGTTGAACGAACGCGGCGCGACGATTGTTTGCGAGGGAGATGGTGTAGAAAAACTTGTTCCAGTCCGCGCTTTCACGCCTGACGAGCTGTTTAAAATGGGTACGGTTTACGACGTTGTTTTCCTAATGACGAAACAGCGTTTTAACGGAGAAATATTATCCGCGCTGTTACCGCACCTTGCAAAAGACGGCGTTGTTTGCACGACGCAGAACGGTTTACCTGAAAAGAGTGTTGCCGAGGTTGTCGGTGCGGAGAGAACGTACGGCGCGGCGACTTCGTTCGGTGCGACTTATATAAGCGCAGGAAAGGTGGCGCTCACATCTGAGATGCAAGCGATGAGTATGGAGCTTGGCGGTTATAAAAACGACGGGCGAAAAAACGGGGTATTGACGGATATACTTGCTTACGTCGGCAAAGCGATCGGGAAAGAGGGATTTGTAAAATCGACGGATAATCTTCTCGGTGCGCGTTGGGCAAAGCTGTCGATTAACGCGGCGTTTTCGGGTTTGTCCGTGATGACGGGCGGTACTTTTGGTGAGGTCGCGAAAAAGAAAAAATCCCGCAAAGCCGCTTTGGGGATTTTGCGGGAGTGTATGTCGGTCGCGAAAGCAGACGGGGTAAAACTTGCGTTAATGCAAGGTCACGACATGGAGAAAATGTTGGGCGGAAAAACTCGCTTTGGACGTTTATTTGCATACATGGTACTGCCTTTTGCGATGAAAAGGCATAAAAAACTGGTATCGGGAATGCTCAAAGACGTCGAAAACGGCAGACGTTGCGAGATTGATTTTGTGACGGGGCTCGTCAGTGAAGAGGGCAGGCGTTTGGGGGTAGCTACACCCCTTTGCGATAGAACTGTGGAGATTGTACACGGGATTGAAAACGGATTGTACGAGATCGGTTTTGCAAATATGGATTTTTTTGAAGTGTAAAAGAAACGGTTGACAACTATGTTGTCAGGTGTTACAATAATAAGGATAAAATATTGACATAGAGAGGACGAGATCATGATTGATTGGAACAAACTTGCGGACGTACTTATTCCAGACGAGGATGTAAAACCTTTGGAATATTACGAGGAAATATATCCCGAACGTGACCTGCCCAAAGGGGCGCAGGTTACCCGTCTGGCACCCAGTCCCACGGGCTTTATCCATTTGGGGAACTTATTCGTTGCAATCGCGAACGAGCGTATTGCACATCAAAGCGGCGGACTGATGTATCTGCGTATCGAAGATACCGATTTGAAACGCAAAGTGGAAGGTGCGGTAGAGGCGGTAAAGAGCGCCCTGCGCTATTTTGATATCCGCTTTGACGAGGGGGCAGAGATCGAGGGCGCGAAAAACGCTTACGGTCCCTATTATCAGAGAGAACGTGCGGCGTTGTACCACGCTTATGCGAAAGATTTGATTAAAAGAGGGTTGGCGTACCCTTGTTTCTGTACGGAGGAGGCGTTGTCGGCTCTTCGTGAAAAGCAGACGGAAGAAAAGAAAATCACGGGGTATTACGGCGAATATGCGGCTTGCCGCAATTTGACGGAAGAGGAGATCTACGAAAACCTCAAGGCGGGAAAACCTTACGTTATCCGTTTGCGCTCCCAGGGCAACGCGGAGAATAAGATTACGTTCCGCGACGAAATTAAAGGGGATATCACGGTCACTGAAAACGATCAAGACGTGGTAATTTTAAAATCGGACGGAATCCCGACCTATCACTTTGCGCATGCAATCGACGATCATTTTATGCGTACCACGCTCGTGATTCGCGGGGAAGAATGGTTGGCGTCCTTGCCTATTCATATCGAACTTTTCAACGTACTCGGTTTCCGCCGTCCGAAATACGGACACAACTGTTCCTTGCAGAAGATCGACGGTGAAACGCGCAGAAAACTTTCCAAGAGAAAGGACCCTGAGCTTTCCCTCGAATTCTACCGCCAAGAGGGGTATTATGCACGCGCGGTGAAAGTATATATGTTGACTCTGCTCAACTCCAACTTCGAAGAATGGTACTTAAAGAACCCCGACGCGGCGTTGGAAGATTTTAAATTCTCCATCGGTAAAATGGGCAAGAGCGGTGCGCTGTTTGATTTGAATAAACTCAGCGATATCAGCAAGAACGAGCTTGCCAAACTTTCCGTTGCGGAGATGATCGACTTCTTGCAGGCTTGGACGGAAGAATTCGGTTCTGACGTGCAAAAGGGTTACTTTGCAGACAAGGCATATCTTGAAAAGGTATTGACCCTTTGCATGGGTATCGGTGGTAAAAAGCGCCGTAAGGATTTCTGCACGGCAAAGCAGGCAATGGAAACGATTGCTTATTTCTTCGATGAAAGCTTCGAGCCTGAATACGCATACCGTTTTGAGAATAGCACGGTCAAGACGATTTTGCAAGGATTCAAGGCAGTGTATGACTATGCGGACGATTGCTCAGCTTGGTTTGACAAAGTAAAAGCTGTGGCAAATGAAATGGGCTTTGCGACCGATATGAAAGCGTATAAAGCAAATCCCGAGGCATTCCCTGGCAACGTATCCGACGTTGCGGAAATGTTGCGTATTGCCACAACGGGTCTTGCGAATACGCCCGACCTTTGGACGATTATGCAAATCCTTGGCAAGGACAGAACGCTTGCTCGTTTAGATAAGGCGATTTCGGTTTTATAAGGGGCGGTAATGGATTGTAAAATCGTCAAAAAATCGGCGTTTGATATTCTGGAAAAGGTAGAGACGCATTCTGTGGTAGGCGGAGCCAACGTGCGCAGTATTCCTGATTTTTGGGAGCGGGCAAAGACGGACGGAACGGAAGATTGTCTTTGGAATATTGCCGAGGATAAGACCTTTATTTTCGGCGTATGTTATGGAGAAGAGGACGAGAAGGGGAATTTTGAGTATTCGATTGCGGTGCAATGCGCGTCGGACGCGGTTGCGCCCGAGGGGTATCGTAAAAATACCGTGCCCGAATGTACCTGGGCTGTATTTCCTTGCCACGGCGGTATGCCGACTGCGATACAAAATCTTTGGGGGCGGATATTCAAAGAATATTTCCCAACGTCGGAATACAAACCGACGGGTGAGATGGAGATAGAGGCTTACGTAGACGGAGATGCTTCCGCGTCCGATTATTATAGTGAGATATGGATTCCCGTATGCAAAAAATAAACGACAAAAAAACGGACGGTTTTAACCGTCCGTTTTCAGTTACCGAAAAACTCGGGAGTATTCAAAAAATCCGCCTGTGCCGCACCTCGGCAAAAGGTGAACCCGCTAAAAGCAGGTGGGTGCCGCATCTTGACGCCTCGAACTTTCCGTAAAACAGACCTTGTCTATCGCCACGAATGACCGCTCCCGAATATATAATGTGGATTCCGCAATAAAGCCGAACTCCGAACACCGCAGATCACTTATTATTATACAAACAATCCACCCGTTTGTCAACGAAATGGAATAGGAATTTTTATCCGTTCAATTTTTGCAGGAAAGGATAGAGTTCCGCCTCAAAGGGCAGCCCGAAACGCTTGTCGGGAACTTCCTTTGCTGAACGGCGAATGCAGGCGGCGGCGAAATTGGAAGCCAGTCGAATAGCCTCCTCAACATTTTTCCCTCTTGCCATACAACCGATAAAAGCGGAGGCGAATGCGTCGCCCGCACCGCAGAAGAA
The DNA here is from genome assembly GCA_015069365.1 of Clostridiales bacterium. Taxonomy (GTDB): domain Bacteria; phylum Bacillota; class Clostridia; order Christensenellales; family Borkfalkiaceae; genus Scatosoma. Next base: position 14,418 of record SVIT01000028.1, read on the forward strand.
TCCTTCCGTATTCTCGTGAGAAAGAGTGCGCGTGTTGCCTAAGCCGTCTTTAAAGAAGACGGAGATGCCGCTACTGTCCGTTATCCCAGTGATGACGGGGATAGGACAGAGTAAAGCTAGCTTATCCAACGCTTGGTTCGCGCTCGTTTTATCCAAAGGATAAGGCAGATCTGCAAGGTAGCATGCTTCCGTCATGTTGGGAAGAATAAAATCCGCCTCTTTGCAAAGCTCCCGCATTTTACCGACGTATTCTTCGGAGAAACCTGCATACAGCGCGCCGCTATCGCCCATTACGGGATCGACGACGAAAACGCCGCCTTTTTTCAAGAACTGATTTTTAATAGAGGAGACTAGTTCAATTTGGTGGATACTGCCAAGATATCCGCTGTAAATATAATCGAATTTCAGCCCGAGCTTTTTCCAGTGCGCTAAAATATCTGAAAAATCGTCCGTTAAATCGCGGAAAGTATATCCCTCAAAACCTCCCGTGTGAGTGGAAAGCACTGCCGTAGGCAGAACGGTGCACTCAACGCCGCAGGCGGAAATGATTGGCAAAGCGGCGGTTAAAGAGCATTTTCCCACACAGGAAATATCATTAATAGCGAGTACGCGCACCTTTTGCCTCCTTAAATAAACAAATTTTCATAATTCTATTATAAAATTCTTGATTTTTTTTGTCAAACGTATTAGAATAGTGTATGTAAAAAATTTGCCAGAGGTAAAAAAATTATGGTGATTACAGGCGAAGTAAAATCGAATACGGTTGCGTATGCAGATTTTGAAAAATATGAAAATCAAGTGATTACGATCACTGGTACGATCCACAACATTCGTATGATGTCGGATTTTGCCTTTGTGATCTTGCGTACTGCACGCGAGACCATTCAGTGCGTTTATGCGGAAAGTTTTTCCGATTATCGCATGGCAGAGGACGTCAAAGAAGAATGCGCGGCGAAGATTACGGGTAAAGTCGTTGCGGGTGAAACAAAAGACGGGAGCAAGCGTTACGAGGTGCAGATTCACAATATCGAATTGCTTTCCCATCCCGCGGATATTCCTCCCGTGGTTATTACGAAGAAACAGGTTAATTGCGACCTTTCGACCAAGCTCGATTACCGTCCCGTTACCCTTCGTAACCCCAAAGAACGCGCTATTTTCAAATTGCAAGAGGGTATCCAAAGAGGTTTCCGCGAATATTTGACGACGCAGGGCTTTACCGAAATTCACTCTCCGAAAATCAACTTTGCAGGTGCAGAGGGTGGTACGAACGTATTCAAGCTCGACTACTTTGGTAAGCAGGTATACCTTGCGCAGTCTCCTCAGCTTTACAAGCAGGCGATGGTTGCGGTCTATGAAAGAGTGTTCGAGATTGCGCCCGTATTCCGTGCGGAACACCACGATACCAGCCGTCACCTCAACGAGTATATTTCCATGGACTTTGAAATGGGATTTATCGACAGTTTCGAGGATATCATGAACATGGAAGCAGGGGTTTTGAAATATATCATGAACCTCTTAAAGACGGAATACAAAAACGAAGTGGATCTTCTTCATATCGAAATCCCCGAAATCAAAGAGATTCCCGTTTTAAAATTCATGGAAGCGAAAGAAATTCTCATGAAGAAATTCAAGTATCAGCCTACGGACATGAAGGACTTTGATCCTGAGGAAGAACAGCTTTTGGGTAAATACGCGAAGAAGAATTTTGATTCCGATTTCATTTTCATTACCCATTATCCTTCCAAAAAACGTCCTTTCTACACCTTGGACGATCCCGAAGACCCCGAATATACCTTGTCTTTCGACTTGTTGTTCAGGGGCTTGGAAATCACGTCGGGCGGTCAGCGTGTACATGATTATGCACAGCAGGTTGCAAAAATGGAAAAACTCGGTATGAACCCCGAAGAATTTGCCACCTATTTGATGTTGCATAAATACGGCGCACCTCCTCACGGCGGTCTTGGTTTGGGTTTGGAACGTCTTACAATGCACCTTCTCGGGGCGAAGAACGTTCGCGAAGCGACTATGTTCCCTCGTGATATTAACCGCGTTAGTCCTTAAACCGCGTATATACTTCGCATTTCGTCGTCAGACTTGCGGTTTTTCTCGCTCGTTTACGCTCAGTAAACGTCCCGTCGAAAAATCCGCGTCTTTCTAAAACTGCTCGTATCTCCGCGGTTTATCTAAAGAGCGGTTACGTTGCATTGTGTCGTCAGACTTGCGGTTTTTCTCGCTCGTTTACGCTCAGTAAACGTCCCGTCGAAAAATCCGTATTTTTCTAAAAAATAATGAGGTGAACTATGTGGAACGGTAAGAAAAAAGCGATAACCTTTAGTTTCGACGACGGGGTTACGCAAGATATTCGCGTAATAGAAATTTTAAACAAATACGGTTTAAAAGGAACGTTTAATCTGAATTCTGGGTATTTCGGTTTATTGACTCCAAATTACGTATGTTTTGGAAAAACGATTACGCATAACAAAGTAAAGGCTTACGAAGTAAAGGATATCTATCAGGGACATGAAATTGCGGTGCATACGCTTACGCATCCGCTTTTGCCGTCGCTTGACGATACTACGGTCACCCGTCAGGTGGAAGAGGATAGAAAGGCATTGGAAAGTCTTTGCGGTTATCCTGTAATCGGTATGGCGTATCCTTGCGGCGGCGTGAATAACGACGACCGCGTTGCAGAGGTCATCAAGAAGACTACGCCCATTCGTTATTCTCGTACCATTACTTCGACGTATAGTTACGGGTTGCAAAAAGACAATTTACACCGTTTCAATCCTACGATACATTTTTTAGATGCAAGGGTGAAAGAAATTGTGGAGAATTTCTTGAATCTTCAAACGGACGATTCGCAGCTTTTATATATCTGGGGACACAGTTACGAGTTGGACGCCACGGACAATGGTTGGGAGAATTTCGAGTCGCTTTGTAAAATGCTTGCAGGACGTGACGATATTTTCTACGGTACGAACAAAGAAGTTTTATTATGAAAAAAGTAATTTCGGTCAACGATCTTTGCTGTCAGCGTTGCGCGGACCAAATGGCGGTGAAGATTGCCTTGATAGACGGTATTCGCGCGGCAAAGGCGAACTACAAAAAAGGGGTTATTTTTATCGAGGCGGACGAACGTGTTTCGGATGATGCGATTATATCCGTTTTTGAGGGGACTGGTATGGAAGTGCTTTCCATCGCGCCCCGAAAAGGATTATTTGGCTAAAAAGAAAAATCTTCCCGATTTTGCTTTACAAAAAAAATTTAATCAGTTATAATATTTAAAAATCAATAGAAAGGCGTTTGAATGAGGACAACGTTTTTGCGAATACTCCGCACAGAGAAATTCCGTTTTGCTGAGAGGAAGAAGGAGGCGCGCAAAAAATATCACCTCTTTAGCTGACTTGACCAAATTCTATATACATTATATATAATATATAGGCAGAGTAATCGAGTACGGGTTTGCATTCCGTAATCAGGTGCAACAAATGATGGTTTGTTTTGGTGGTTTATAAAACTCGGCTTTTACGGCGATCGTGTTTTTTCCAAAGCACGGTTGCCGTATTTTTTTGAAGGCGTTGTCCCAACACTTGGTTGATTGTTAACGGAAAACACTACGAAATACGGCGCGTTACACTTGGTTACAGACGGTAGCGAGTGTGTGCCCTCGTGCAACGTTTGTCTTTCTTGCGTTATTCCGTAGCGCCTTATATCTTAAATATCATAGTTAAAAACACTCCAAAGGAGAAAAAATATATGTCTATGTACAAGAAAGTGGACACTTCTTTAAACTTTGTGGAAAGGGAAAAGCAAGTTGTCGAATACTGGAATGAAAAGAAGGTCTTTGAAAAGAGTATGCAGGCGACGGAGGGGAATGCAGAATTCTCTTTCTACGACGGCCCTCCTACGGCGAACGGAAAACCGCATATCGGTCACATTTTGACCCGCGTTATGAAAGATATCGTTCCTCGTTATAAGACGATGAAAGGAAAACACGTTTTGAGAAAAGCGGGCTGGGATACCCATGGTCTGCCCGTCGAACTTGAGGTGGAAAAGAAACTTGGCTTGGAGAGTAAAACTGGGATCGAGGGTTACGGTATCGAACCGTTTATCAAGCAGTGTAAAGAGTCTGTATGGCAGTACTCCAACGAATGGAAGAAGATGTCGGACAG
>SVIT01000029.1 GCA_015069365.1 Clostridiales bacterium
ACCGGACTTAGGGTTAGGCATCAAGCCTTTGGGACCGAGTACACGACCGATACGACCTACCATACCCATCATGTCGGGGGTGGTGATCATTACGTCGAAATCGAACCAGTTTTCATTCTGGATCTTAGCGATCAATTCTTCTGCGCCTACGTAGTCAGCGCCAGCTGCTGCAGCTGCGTCTGCCTTAGCGCCCTTTGCGATAACCAAAACTCTCTTGGTTTTACCAGTACCGTGAGGAAGAACGAGTACGCCACGTACCTGTTGGTCTGCCTGACGGGGGTCAACGCCGAGACGAACGTGCAATTCAATCGTTTCGTCAAATTTTGCTTTCGCCGTTTCAAGCAATACGGAAACAGCTTCGCCTGCTTCGTACTGTTTGGACAAATCAAATGCTTTTACGCTATCCTGATATTTCTTTCCGTGTTTCATTTTTTACCGCCTCCTTAATTACTCTTCGACGGTTACGCCCATACTGCGAGCGGTACCTGCGATCATGCTCATCGCGCTTTCCAAGCTGGTGCAGTTCAAGTCAGGCAGCTTCGTCTTAGCGATTTCTTCTACCTGCGCTTTCGTCAGCTTACCAACTTTTACGGAGTTGGGTTTTGCGCTTGCCGTGTCCAAACCAAGAGCTTTCTTGATGAGAACGGGAGCGGGAGGGGTCTTCAAAATAAACGTGAAGGAACGATCCTGATAGATCGTTACAACAACGGGAATGATGAGACCGGGTTTGTCTGCCGTTTTTGCGTTAAATTCCTTCGTAAAGCCGGGCAAGTTGATACCGAAGGGACCAAGGGTGGAACCTACGGGAGGAGCCGGAGTCGCTTTACCAGCGGGAAGTTGCAATTTTACGACTGCTGTAATCTTCTTAGCCATAAATATTTTCTCCTTAGTGGTTTTTACAAGACGCCCTCAAAAATTTGACGTCTCTCCCACATTTTTAACAAATTCAGCGTCCGCTTTTCGCGGAACGGATAAAGACGGATTATTCTTCCGTCTGTTCGGGCACGGGCGCGTCTACCTTCTTTATCTGGATATACTCTACCTCGACGTCCGTCGTTCTGCCGAACATCGTCGTAGAAATCTTCGCCTTCTGCGCCGTATGATTTACCTCTTTTACCGTACCGAAGAACCCCTTCAAAGGGCCGTCTTCGATGGATACGGTATCACCGATTGCAAACGTCTCGTCCACGGTGGGCGCTTCCAGACGCATCTTACGGATCTCTTCGGGTTTCATGGGAATAGGTCTTCCCTGAGGCCCGCAGAAGCCCGTTACGCCGCGCGTGCTGGTTACGTAATACCAAATCTGGTTGGTATAGATCATCTTGATGAAAACGTAGCAAGGAAGCAGCTTTCTTTCCACTACCTTCAGCTTACCGTTTTTCTCTTCAACGACCTGTTCCATGGGGATCTTCAGATCCACGATATAATCGCCGAGATTGTTGTTCTCGATCAGCTTTTCAAGGCTATCTTTAACCATTGCTTCATACCCAGAATAGGTATGGAGAATGTACCATTTGGGTTCTTCGTTCATCGGCATAGTATTCCCTCCGAATTACGAGATAAGACCCAACAGCCAGCTCAACAACGCGTCTACACCCGTTACAACCGCAAGGAATGCGGCTACAACAACGAGTACGACACCCGTCGTCTTTACAACGGTGGAAAACTTCGGCCACGTTACTCTCTTCAATTCGGAGAACGTTTCCTTACATTTCGCGCCAACGCGACGGAACCAACTGGGTTTTTTGTTTTTACTCTTAGTTGCGTTTGCCATTTGATACCTCGTGTGCGCTCACGTCAATAAGGCTCGTCCTATATTGACGCGCGCTAAAAAACAATTATTTGGATTCTTTGTGATCCGTGTGCTTCTTGCAGAAAGGGCAGTATTTGGAAAGAACCAATCTGTCGGGATCGTTCTTCTTGTTCTTAATACTGTCGTAGTTTCTATGCTTGCATTCCGTGCACTCAAACGTGATTTTTGCTCTAGCGGTCTTAACTGCCATAATAAAAACTCCATACAAAAAATTACACCCCTCTTCGGGTGCGTGAAATTAGTTTAACACACTTTCGAGGGGTTGTCAATCTTTTTTGAAAGCTTTTTCCAACTTTTTTATAAAATTATAAAATTATTTTTAATATCGGGATTACTTTTCCATATTTCAATTATATACACGCCTATACGCGCGTATATCGCGCGCACGCGTTAATATAGATTGAAGAAAGCTTTTGTCCCCGACAGCAAACGTTCGTCCAAAACCCATTCGCCGTTCTTTTGGAGTAACCCAAACGAGCACTCTTTCGCGGTCTCGAACAGATCGTTTCCGTCGTATCCGACGATTTTATCGGACATACTGTCCAAAATCTGTTTTGCCTCGGGCGTAAATCTCGATGTCGTAATGAAAATGCCGCGGCAGTGCTGTTTTTTATCCTTTGCCTGACGGCACGCGCATGCGCCGATGAATTGCTGCAACAGCGTTTCGCCTACCACCCACAGCTTGTCGTCACCCTTTTCGGGGTTCCAACCTTTCGCCTGTATGTAGATGGTTTCCTTAAAGCCCAACCGATCGGTAAGCTCCAACTCTCCGTCAATGCCGCCGTCGCGTTCGCCACCGCTTATGCGCAAGCTCTCCAAACGTCTTCCATTCTTCATCGAATACCTTTCCAAAAGATATACCGAATAATATTCGAAATATTCCCCGCCTAAATAACTGAGTTTCTTTAAAAAGTTTTCCTTTAACTTCTCCTCAGCGGAAAGCGGTTTCTTCGCAGCCGTTTTTACGGATATTTTTAATGTCTTTTTTACATTCGCCGCAGACACGGGTGCCTTCTCCGCCTTTTTTACAGCAGGTTTCTCCGTGGGCTTTGCTTCCACTTTTTTCTCCGTTTTTTCAATGGGTTTTTCGGTCGGTTTTTTCTCAACGGCGGCTTTTTCCGTCTTTTCTTCTTTCACTACGACGGGTGTTTTCGGTTTTTTGTCACCGAACAAGAAACTCATGTCCATCACCACGCTCTTGGGGACAATCTCCGCCTTTTCTTTTACCGCCAACTCTTTCGGTTCGTCTTTCTTTTCAACGAGAACAGGAGCTTCTTTTTTCTCCTCCGTAGCAACAAGCTTTTCCTCTTGCTTGTCCTCCGCTTGCACAGCAACTATTTCTATCGGCTGTACTTCCAAGGATTTTTCTTCCACCGAGCTAGGCGGCGTTTCTGCCGTCTTTGCCTTAGGCTTTCTGCCGCGTTTTTTGGGAGCGGCTTCCTCTTTCACGTCCTCGGGGATAGGTTCGGGCGCGACCTCGGGGGTCACGGGCGCAACGGGCGCAATCGGCTGAATGGGCGCCGCAGGCAACGGAGACGTTTTTTCCTTTTTATCCTCGCTTACCGTTTCCGCTGTTTCCGCCTTGGCTTTTCTGCCGCGTTTTTTCGATGCAGGTTCTTTTTTCTCCTCAGCCACAACGGGCTCTTCCTCTTTCTTTTCTTCTTTTTTAATGGTTTTTACCGTCTTTTTCGCCTTGGAGGCAGTCTTCTTTTCTCCCTTGGGTGACGATTTCAACGCATACATACCCCCTTCGTATACCACGTCCCCGTCCTCTTTCATGATATTGATGACCGAACCGACTCTACCTTTGACGTCGTTGATATTTTCCGTATCTGCACCCTCAAAACGCTGAACGTATAATTTTGCAGTCTCTTCGATCAATTCATTGTGTTTGCGCGGCGTTTTTAATACCTCTTTCACGAGAGATTTCACCGCGTCTTTTTTCTCCGCCCGCGTAGTAGGGATTACCTTTACGGGCTCTGCTTTCTTTGATACTCTTGCCATGTTACTTTCCTTTTATTTTTCTTCATATAACCGAATCAGCTCGCCCAAGTTTTCATAACGAGCCTCGGTTCGCTCGGAAAGGTATGCGCGCAGTAGGCGCAGAGCGCGTTTTCTGCCCCCTGAAAGCGCTGTTTCCGAATAGGTCAACCCAGCGCATTTGCGCAGGGTATGATAGGTGGAAACGCTGACGCGTTCCCCTTGGGTACAACGGTCCAAACTTGTAAAACGACCGTCTGCAAAATCAAACCATAATCTTTCGCCGATATCCCCTTCGCATTCTTCTAAAAAGCTAAGATCAAGGGAATAACCGCTTTCACGGAGCGCGATCTGGATAAAGCCGATCAAAGCCTCCGCAACGTCTTCTTCTACAAGCGCCAGGGCTTTCAAACAGCCGATTAGGCCTATGAATAAGCCGTCATAACGCTCGTTTTCCTGGAGAATAGAAAGACAGACTTCTGCCGCTGCGCACGCCGCATAAAAACGTTCGATGTCATACCGAAGGGAGAAGAAACTTTCGTGCAGATACGCGCCCGTCACCGTGTACCTGCCCCCCTTCTCCGCCAAAACGTATTCTGCAAAACAGAATGGTTGAGCGGAAAACGCTAATTTTGCGGTCGGTTTTTTTACCCCGCGGATCCCTGCCGTGATTTTGCCAAGCGACGGGGAAAACAACGTCAGCAGTTTGTCGTTGTCTTTATAATCCAGCGTCTGTAATACGATCGCGTCTGTCTTGATCTCCATAAACCGTCCTTTTTTGCGGTAAAAAACCGCTTACTTTTTCCTGAGTAAATCGTAGTAGAGCATGTAGTAACTGATACTGCCTGTCTGTTCAAAGAGTTGCCACGCCATCTTCGCCGCGCCGTTTTCTTCACGTTTGTCGTGCATTGATTTCTCCCCTCCACAAACTAGTGTGTAGCAAAAGAAACCCTTTTATCCAAAATGGTCTTGCCAACCTGACGTTGGACGCAGACTTAGTGTCTTTGCGTTCGTTTTTGTAGGTAGCTTCGTATTGAAACTGGATTATGCGAGGCTATATTGCGTTGGTAAAACAACGGAGATACGAGCAAGATGATCTTGCAGCCAGTCGAGAGTGTTTTCACTCACTTAAAAGACTGTCTATGGTATCACTACAGCACGAAGAAATGCGACGTATATCTACGCAACTCGTCAAAACAACGGAGATACGAGCAGTTCAAGGCGCAGGAGCATTTTCGACGGGAGCGTACTATGCGTACGTGACCGAGAAAAGCACACCTGCAACGAAGAAATGCGACGTATATACGTTGTTTTACTTTATATCCTCGTAGCCATACTCCCTCAACATCCCAGGCTTATCCCGCCAATCCTCTTTTACCTTGACGTAGGTCGTGAGGAAAACCTTTGCGCCTAAGAATTTCTCCATGTCTTGACGGGCAAATGAAGAAACTTCTTTGATCGCCTTGCCTTGTTTGCCGATCAGGATTGCTTTGTGGTTCGCTCGTTCGCAAACGATGTCCAAATTGATATCGTATACGCCGTTCTCCTGCAACTCGAAATTGTTGATCACAATCGCAATGCCGTGGGGAATTTCTTTATCGAATTTCAAGAGGATTTTTTCACGCATGATCTCGGAAATCATAAACCGCTCGCTCTTGTCAGAAACGATATCTTCCATAAAAACTTTTTCACCAACGGGCATCTGCTGCGCCAAAAATTCTTTCAGCTGACGCACGTTCTTTCCCTTACGCGCCGAAACGGGAAAGACGTCTAAATCTAGATCCGCATCCGAGAATTTCGCCATATCCAGAGGAATATTCTCCTTGGGCATAATATCGATTTTCGTATAGGCAACCGCCATCGGCACACCAAGCGCCTTGTACTTTCTGATTAGGTCGAAATCCTCCTCGCGCACCCCTTCGTGTCCGTCCAACACGAAAAGAATATAATCCACCGATTTTGCGCTGGTGTCCGTCGTCCTCATCATCATGTCCGTCAAAGCATTACGCGCACGATAAATCCCAGGCGTATCCACAAAGACGATCTGATAATCCTCTTCCGTCAATACACCTAAAATTCTGTCTCTCGTCGTCTGAGGTTTGGGGGAAACAATGGAAACCTTTTCCCCTACCATGACGTTGATCAACGTGCTTTTGCCCGCGTTTGCTCTGCCGATTACCGCTACGTATCCGCTTCTCATATATCCAAAACTCTCCTATTTACGCCTTATTCTCTTGTGATGCCCAGTTTTTGAAGAACGTATTCTTCCTTTTCACGCATCTCACGCTTATCCTCGTCCGTCATGTGATCATACCCCAAACAATGCATGATCCCATGCACCAACAGATAATGCAGTTCTCTCTCGTACGAGTGACCGTATTCTTCCGCTTGCTCCCTCGCACGATCGCAGCATACCGCAATCGAACCGATCAAAAGGTTGCCTTCCTCGTCCACGTCAAAGGGATACTCCGCCCCGCAGATCGCCTTGCCCTTGATCCCGTCCAAGCTTGGAAAACTCAATACGTCCGTCACCTTGTCCGTGTCGCGCATTTCTCTGTTCAGCCTTTGGATCTCCTCGCCGTCCACAAAAACGATCTCCACCGCCAACGGTGTGTCGGTCTTCACAAAACCAGCCATTGCCTTTTCCAAACTCTCGATGCGGGAAGAGGGAAATTCTTCTCCATCACAATAGATCACAAATTCTCTCATACGTTTTCGCCCTTTGTGCCGCCTTCCGTGCGTTTGTATTTGATGTTGGGGTATTTAATTCTGTGATGATAAACCCCCGTCAACGTATACACAAGCGCATGTCTAATCTTGGTAAGGTCGGACATGGTGATATCGCATTCGGAGAACTGTTCAAGATCCATACGCTCTTCAATCACCGCGCGGATCGCCTTTTCCGCCTGCTCGGGTTTACGCGCGTCAACCGCACGCACCGCCGCTTCGGACGCGTCTGCTATCATGATAATCGCCGCGAGCTTGGTTTGAGGTTTCGGTCCCATGTAAGAGAAATCCTCTATATTCAATTCTGCGTCCGTCATCTTCAGCGCCTTTGCGTAGAAATAACGAATAGGCATCGTACCATGATGCTGTATGGCGATATCTGCCAAGAAATCAGGCAAGTGATTCGCCTTAATCAACGTATATCCGTCCTTTGCATGCGAACGAATGATATCCGCGGAAAGTTCGGGGGTCAGCTCGTCATGAAGATTGTATTCACCCTGGTTTTCGGTGAAATGTTCGGGATAATGCAATTTGCCCACGTCGTGATACATTGCCGCCGCACGCGCTTGATCGACGTTTTCACCGATCGCCGCCGCACATGCCTCTGCAAGCTGCGCTACCATTCTCGAATGATTATACGTCCCCGGCGCTTCCTCTTTCATCTTTTTCAAGATCTTTGCGTCCGAACCCGTCAACTCACGCAGGCGGTACACCGTCAAACAGTTGAAGACCACCTCGAATACAGGCAAAAGCGCCAAGAAAATCACCGTGGACATAACGCCGCCGAACAAGCCGTAACCCATGTGCAGGAAAATACTCTGCCATGCGGACAACCCTCCAGCCGAACCGTCCAACAAAGTGGAAATTTCCAGAAGGAAAATTGCAATATCCATAGGAATTACGATAAAGACGCCGACGCTGACTACGCGGAAACGGGTCTTTGCATAACCGCATAAAAAGATCGCCATCATACCTGCCGAGAATGAAATGAGCAAGGAGGAATAATATGCATTGTCCGCAGACATACCCCCTGCGAACGTATCAATTACGAACACAAGAAGCGCGCTGATAATGTTCATAAAAATCGCAGATCTGCGCCCAATCAAAACATACATCAAAAGGGCTACCAACGCCACAGGACGGGCGAAAATATCAATATAGGTACCGATTACCCATGCCAACACAAAATACAGATCCAGCACCATGAACAACAGCGTTATATTTTTTCCCGTTGCCAACATGTCTCTGTCTTCAAAGAAATAATACAGATACATGACCACGATCAGCATCATAAGACAGAACAGAGCATACAAATACCCCGATCCGTATTCTCGCATATGGTTTGCAAAATTCCCCAATTCATTACCGAATAAAAATCCTGCAATGATCAACGCTAAGATGAGAAAATTTACGAAAAACAGCAGAATACTTTTCCAAAGATTCTGTTCCGTCCATTCACGTTCAAATTTTTTAACCAACATCTTTCGTTACTCTCCTTCCGTGTTTTTTACACGGTTTTTTCCGTTATTTTGCGGCGTTTTCTTCTCAATTTTCGCCGCGTCTTTTTCCGCGTCCCTTTCATACGCACGGATAATACGCATTACCAAGGGATGCCTTACCACGTCTTTTGCCGTCAATCGACAGATCCCTACACCCTCGATATTTTCCAAAATTCCCGTAGCATGTACGAGGCCACTGGATTTTCCGTCCAAATCAATCTGCGTAACGTCACCCGTAACAACCGCCTTGCTGCCCTCGCCCAAACGGGTAAGAAACATCTTCATCTGTTCTTTCGTGGTGTTTTGCGCTTCGTCCAAAATGATGAACGCATTAGACAGCGTCCGCCCGCGCATATATGCGAGGGGGGCAACCTCTATCACATTTCTCTCCATCAGTTTTCCATACGTTTCCAACCCCAACAATTCTTGCAAGGCATCGTACAAAGGACGAAGATAGGGATCGACCTTGGTCTGTAAATCCCCAGGCAGAAACCCGAGCTTTTCCCCAGCCTCCACCGCAGGTCTGGTCAGAATAATCTTCTCTACCTGTTTACTCTTGAACGCAGATACCGCCATGCAGACCGCAAGATACGTTTTCCCAGTCCCCGCAGGACCTACGCCGAATACGATCGTATTTTTCTTGATCGCGTCCACGTACGTTTTTTGACCGACCGTCTTGCATTTGATTTGCTTTCCGCGCGCCGTGATCGCAACCGTACCGCTCTCGATACTGCCAAGCTCCTCTGCGCGCCCCTCTTTTGCAAGCTCGATACAGTACGCCACACGGCTGATATCGATCTGTTCGCCTGCAGACGAACAAAGCGCTTTTATAACCGCCTCCCCGACGCGAACGTTCTCCTCCGTCCCCTCCAGGCGTATCTTCAACCCTTCTACGTAGGTCAAAAGATCCAGCTCCCTTGAAAGATAGGTGAGGTTCTCGTCATAAGTGCCGAGTACCGCCGACAGCTCGTCCAAGGACTTTAATTCAATTACCGTTTTCAAAATTGCCGTCACTCTATTTTGTTTCCTCTCAAAAATTGATACTTTCCACTACCGTATATTCCAAACGCACGCGGTAGCCACCGTCCGTCTTTATAATCTCTTTTTTCGTTACACCGTCCGTATCCTGAATGCCTGCCTCCAAATAGGCGATCGCAAACGCGCATTCTTCCTTCTCCGCTGCAATCTCCTCATCATACACGCATGCGATGCTTGCGCGCGCGATGGGTTCAACGCGTACCTGCTCCCCCTCTTGGGTGGAAAACCAGTTACCGACCAACTCTTCTCCAGCTAACACCTCTTTCCCGATTTCCGCAAGCGGCGTGCCGCGAAGAACGGTCAATGAAACTAACTTTCCCGTATGCTTTGCCCGCATTGTACCCTTGTCTGTAAAGCGAGTGGGAAAGGGACTGAGGCGCACCTCGACAAACACTCGATTGCCCGATTTTTTCACCGAACAAAACTCTACCCCATCAAGCGCAAGCATACGCGCGCAAACAATATCTTCCTTTCCGTTTTTGTAGGGAGAGAACGGCGTAATGCCCTCTTCTTCCAAAGCGATCAACGCCTCTCGCTTGTATACGTCCGTCCCGATAAACTCAACCGAAAAAACGTATCTGTCCGAAAAGAGTATGAGGGCAAAAGCAAGCAACGCACCCACAAATAAACCCATTCTGCGTTTGAAGAACTCGACGTATTTCCCAAGCCCCTCACTCCGTATTTTCCGTACGGTATACGGCGCATAGCCAGCCCCTTCGTACCGCCCGTCGGGATAGATCGCAAAGACTTTTTCTTCGTCCTCCCGTTTCACGTTGAACACAATACAATCGGGTTTTATCTTTTTGACGTTGTATACCGCGACGTGCGCTCTTCTCAAACGAAGCAGCGCCCGCTCTGGCATCAATCCCATTATTTGCAATCTTACTTTCCACAAACTCGGCGCGATCATATTCCCTCCCCCTTTGAGGTAGGGCGATCAACCTGTAAAGAGAGAATTTCACCGGTAACGTGCAGATCCCCGTCACAGTATTTTTTAATCGTCAAATCCTCCCCCTCGACAATCACTCTATCCTTTCGAAAACAGATCACGATACGCGTAGGAGAAAAATCTTCGACTGCCTTTACGCCTTCAAAATATCCGCCGCCGTCGGGTACGACCACGCAGCGCGCCAACGCCGCCCCATCCGCATTTTTGAAAATTTCCTCGTATAAACGCATACCTGCCCTCCGCATTTTTCGAAAAACGGGAGTAAACGCCCCGTCTTATAGTATATGCTTTGAGGAAAACGGATATGCCAAACCGAACGTTTGGTATCACTCGAGAATATGCTTTAATTCGTCTAAAATTTTCTTCGGTTCGTCCGTCTTACAGACAATGGTGAGTCGATCGCCGCAATGAAGAACGGTATCCCCTTCGGGTAAAATCGTCTCCTCGCCGCGATGAATTTCTTTCACTCTTGTGCCCGCAGGCCACAACACGTTGCGTACCTCGCGCTTATCTGCGAGCGCCCCAGGCACCAAATCCAACACGTACACCTCGCGAACGGCGCGTTCATGAATGCCCATCTCGTGTTCGTACTGTTCAAGAAGTTCTTCGTATATACCGTCCGTCCTCGACATTTCCCCGATGATATACCCTATGGAAACCGCGATAATCACGGGAAGAAGCGGGGCGAAACTACCAGTAAATTCACAAATCATGACAATGGAAGTAATGGGTGCTTTAACAACAGTGGTAAAAAATGCCGCCATGCAGATCATGACCATGAGGTCGCAATAGGGTACCATATCTGGATCGATTACCACCCACAGTCTATTCAACAGACCGCCCAAACACGCCCCGATTGCAATAATAGGAATAAATACGCCACAAGGGATTCCCGATCCAACGTTGACTGTCGTTATAAAGAATTTCAACGTCAAAACGATCAACAGCGCCCATACGAGCGAGCTACCGAATGCCGTTTCCGCAGAAGGAGAACGCACACCGCCACCCGTGCCCAACGATTCGATAAAATCGTGACCGCCACCCATAACACTGACCGTAAGAAGCGAAACGATACCGCCTAACATCACGGCTATCGCAATCCTTACCCCATAGGTAACCTGCGGTTTTTTCAAAGTAATCATACGGAAAAGTTTCCGCATTAAAAAGCAAGCTTTATAGAACCCCACGCCGAGCAAACCGCACGCAATCCCCGCAATCACCACAAAGCCGTAATCGGAAATGGGCATTTCGTGGAATACATACGAATGGAAAGCGCTCTCAATCTCCATACCCAGAATGTTATATATCAGCGAGCGGGTCAATATGCCGAATATAACCGAAGAAAACGCACAGATAAATACTTCGGGAGTAAAGCGTTTATGAGCTTCTTCAAACGCAAACGCCATACCCGTCAAGGGAGCGTTGGACGCCACCGCAAGCCCCGTACACGCACCGCCAGTGATCTGGTATTTTTTGATCATTTCGTTTCTGCTGCCTAAGGTCGCCACTCCGTCCCCCGCCGCCGCGCCGATCAAGACGCTGGGTCCCTCCGCACCGATGGATAACCCCATAAAAATCGTCAACAGACTGGCGGCAAACATGGCGGTTAAATCTCTATACCATTTAAAACGGACAATTCCGCGCGTCGCACCCTCTGCCTGCGGAATTCCGCAACCCCTGATCACAGACGAGACGTTGACCAGTACCCCCAGCACGAACGCCCCGATCGCCAAGACGAGAAAAAGCAAAGGAACAAACGCAGGATTTGCGCGAACGTATGCGTATGCGTCGCGCGAAATCTCCTCTCCCTCATGGACAAGAATGTTGAAAAAAGTAACGATCGCGCCCGCAAAAATCCCCGTTAAACTGCCTACAATGACCAACTCGAGAAAGTCGCGGTATAACGAACCTTTCTTCTTTTTGTGTTTTTCTTTAATCGTTTTTCTCATGGTATCTTTCTAACTAAACTGTCCGTTGTATAATGCGGCATATTCGCCGTTGCTCTTTAATAACTCTTTATGCGTGCCCTGTTCCACCACGCGGCCGGATTTCATAACGAGTATTCTATCCGCATTCTCGATCGTGGAAAGACGGTGCGCCACCACGAAAGAAGTTCTGCCCTCCATCAATTTCCCAAACGCATCGCTGATCTTTAGTTCCGTACGAGTGTCAATGGACGAAGTCGCTTCATCCAAAATCAACATCGGCGGTTGGGTCAACATAATCCGTGCGATACAAAGGAGCTGTTTCTGTCCCTCGGACAAAGCTCCGTTGCCATCCAACATCGTATCGTATCCGTTTGCCATACGCTTGATAAATCCGTGCGCGTGCGCCGCTTTCGCCGCCACGATCATTTCCTCATCCGTACAGTCGGGCTTGCCGAATTTCAAATTCTCCCGTACCGTACCGTGTTTTAACCAAGTCTCCTGCAAAACCATACCGTATTGACGGCGCAAAGATTGCCTCGTTACGCCTCGTACGTCTTCGCCGTCCACTTTCACCGCGCCGCCGTCCACGTCGTAAAACCGCATCAAAAGATTGATGAGAGTGGTTTTTCCCGACCCTGTTCTCCCGACAATCGCCACCCGCTGCCCAGATTCAACGACAAGGTTAAGATCTTCGATTAATTTTCTATCGGGGGTGTACGAGAACGCTACCTCTTCCAAAGCCACGTTGCCCACGCTTTCCTCGATCCGCTTTTTCCCCTCGTCAGAGCTTTCCTCTTGTTCGTCAATCAACTCGAAAATGCGCGCCGCGCAAACAAAGGCGCTCTTGAGCTCGGTAATAACTCCCGAAATCTCGTTGAAAGGTTTGGTATATTGATTTGCGTACGACAAGAATTTCGTCATGCCGCCGACGGTAAACACGCCGTTGATTACGTCAAACGCGCCGATCAACGCCACCAACGCATACACGAGGTTGTTGATAAACCGCGTAGAGGGGTTGGTTAGCGAGGAATAAAAGGTCGCCTGCATCGTCGCACGTTCCAGCCGATTGTTGATTTTGTCGAATTTCTCTGCATTTTTCTCTTCATGAGAAAATGCTTGGGTCGTTTTCAGACCGCCGATTGCCTCTTCCACAAACGCCGTCTGTTCTCCGCGCGTCTCCGTTTGCTGTTTGAAAAATTTATGGGTGTGCGTTGCCACAAACCTCGCTACAATCAATGAAAGAGGGGTCACTACCACAACCACCAACCCGATTTTGAGGTTGGTTACGAGCATGAATACGATCGTTCCTAAAATCGTCATCGCGCCCGTAAAAAATTGCGTAAAGCCCATCAACAGCCCGTCCGCAAACTGATCCGCGTCCGCTACCACTCGGCTGACCGTATCCCCATGCGAATGGGTGTCGATATATTTCAAGGGAAGTTTTCCAATCTTATCAAACGCGTCTTTACGGATATCCCGCACGACGTTGACGGAAATGCGGTTGTTAAACACGCTGGTCAACCACTGTGACAGCGAGGCAATCCCCACCGCCACGGCAATCTTAATAAAGATTTCTTTCAGCTTCTCCCATTCCACGCCGTATTCCACAATACAGTCGATTCCGTCGCCGAATAAAACTGGTACCCACAAGGTCGCCACAACCGTCGCCACCGCAAACAGCAACGACCCTATCAAAGAAACGGGATAAGCGCGCACGTAACGCATAATGCGCCCCAAAACGTTTTTATTCTTTCTTTCCGCGCGTACACGGGTAGGCTGTTTCGCGTTTTTCATGCGCTCACCTCCCCGATTTCACCGTACTGCGAAACGTAGATTTCACGGTATACTTCACAAGAGGAAAGCAATTCTTCATGCGTGCCGATCGCCACCGCTTTGCCTTCGTCTAGGACAATGATCTTGTCCGCGTCACGCACGGACGCCGTGCGTTGGGACACGACAAAAACGGTCGTGTTCAGTGCGCGTATTCCTTTCCGAAGCGCCGCGTCCGTCGCATAGTCAAGCGCCGAGGAAGAATCATCCAACACCAAAATTTCAGGGTTGCGTACCAGCGCGCGCGCAATGGTAAGGCGCTGTTTTTGTCCGCCCGAGAAATTTTTACCGCCCTGTTCCACGGGCGCGTCCAGACCGCCTTTTTCTTTAACGACCTCTTCCGCTTGCGCTAATTTGATCGCTGTCATCAACTCTTCGTCCGTCGCGTCCTCTTTCCCCCACAGCAGGTTTTCACGGATCGTGCCTTTAAAAAGCTTTGCTTTTTGCGGCACCATACCGACCCTTGTCCTCAGCTGTTCCTGCACGGAGCAATCGCGCACGTCATGTCCGTTAACGCGTACCTGCCCCTCGCTTACGTCATAAAAATGGGGAATCAGATTGACCAAAGTCGTCTTGCCCGATCCCGTACCGCCGATTACGCCTACCGTCTCTCCTCTCTTTACGCTAAAAGAAAGATCGCTAAGCGCATTCTCCGCACCCTCGATATAGCGTACGGAAACTTTATCGAACACGATAAATTCGTCCTCTTCCCTCTTTTCGTCCTCCACAAGCTGCAGCGACGATTGCATTTTTAAAACCGCCTCGATACGTTCGGCGCTCGCCGCGGCTTTCGCCACCGTTACAATCAGGTTGGCAAGCTTGATAAGCTCGATCAAAATCTGCCCCATCAGATTATAAAGCGCAATCACTTTCCCTTGGGAAAGCAGACCGTTATCCACGCGGATCGCACCCGTCCAAAGCAGTAAAATAATCCCAATATTGACTAGCACGTACGTCAAAGGATTGGTGATCGCCGCAATCCCCGCGACAAATTTTTTCTCTTTCGTCAATTCCTCGTTACGCTTTTCAAACAGCTCCCGCTCGTCCCCTTCCTTACAGAACGCGCGTAAAACCCTTGCGCCCGAGAGATTTTCGCGGGTGGATAACAGTACGTCGTCCAACCTCGCCTGCGTCTTCTTATACAGCGGCATGCAGATGAACATGACCGCATAAACAACGATTGCAAGCACTAAAATCGTACCGCCGAACACCCCGAACGAGGTAGGGTCGATTATACAAGCACACACCAACGCGCCGAACACGATAAACGGCGAACGGAGCAAAAGCCGCAGGAAAAGATTGATCCCCGTCTGCATTTTATCCACGTCGCTGGTCATGCGGGTGAGCATGGTCGCTTCGCCCATTCCGTCAATGTCTTTATAGGAAAAGGTCTGCAATTTTTTAAACAAATCGCTACGCACGCGCGCAGACACGCCCGTAGCCGCGCGCGCAGAAAAATACTGCGCTGTGACCGAAAAAGCCAACCCCACCAAACCGAACGCAGCCAAAAGCAGGCACATCTTTACGACGTACCCTTTGTCGGCAAACGGATAACTCCCATTCACGCTTGCCCCGAACCCCTTGTCCACGATCATTGCCACGACGAAAGGCACCAACAATTCGAAGGTAGCTTCCAGCAATTTAAACAGCGGACCTAATAGGCTCTGCCACCTATACGGTTTGAAATAGGTCAAAATTTTCTTCATATCCCGTTTATTATACCACTTTCTTTTTTCAAAAGCAAGAATTTTTAACTTCATTATATCACTTGATATAATGGTTATACCCGTAATTCGCTTTTTTTAGACAAAAAATAACACGGAACTCCGCGTTCCGTGTGTATTTTTTATTCAGTATCTTCTTCCGTTTCTTCCGCTTCTTCGTATTCTTCGGGCGTTACCAACATCGCCTCGTACAAATCTTTATAATCGCGAATCTCCAACAGCCGCCTTCCCTCTTCCGTCGCCGACATCGTTTCATTTAAACGACACATACGGCATGCGTTGATAAAACGGTTCGCCACAATAATCATCGCCATAAACGCTACAAACGACACGCACGCAAGCACGATTGTCGGGGTGATAAAACGATCGTCGGGGGTAGAAAAATTCTTCAAGCCTATAACCAGGGTCGCGATTAACAGCGCAATCACAGGTACAGCCGCTATGATAAAGGCAATTCCTCTATGCCATCTGCGCGCCACCAAAACCTCTCTTCTCCTATCCTGCTTTTCCTCGATTTCTTTAATCAGCGGCTCTTCTTCCTCCGTCAATTCTTTTAAGCGGCGTTCGAACACCTCACGGTAATCACGCTTGATAATATCCGTTGCCTCATAGCCGAGATCATATTCCAAACTCTCGATCCCTGCGTCAACGTATTCGCTCATTAAGACGTCGGGCTCAGAAAAATCCGCGGTCTTTGCACGCCAGTACCCCACCGACGCGTCCGTTGCTACTTCGTCCAAATTCAGCGCCTTTTCATATTTCAATTCCGCGGCATGGTAACTGCCCGAAGCGAGCAATTCCGCACCCTCCGCGCAGACTCGTTCATATTCCGCATGACGGCGAGCTGCCGCTTCCGCTTTTTCTTTTCGAACACGTTCCGCCTCTTCGGGAGAAAGGTCTACAAGATCCTCATCGTCCTCCTCCATACCCTCTACGTCACCGAACGTGGGGAATTCAAACGTGATTTCCTCCCCCTCTTCCGTATCGGTGTTTTCAGCCAGCTCGTCCGTTACGTCCACATATCCGTCTTTGGTTTTCTTCAAACGAACTCCTCTGCCGTATTCGTCGTCGATAATTCTTTCTTCCATAAGTTTTTCTCCGATATTTTTTTACGCAGCATACTGCGATACTTCCGTTATTAATCCCGCGTGTCTTCTCTCTCTTCCTCAGACAAAACAAACGGGTTGCGCCAACCGAACAAGCCTCTTTTTTCTTTTACCCGATAATTAGGCTTCAACGTTTTTGTTACGATGGTACGGAACTTTCCGCGATAACGGCTCTTTGCCCATTCGCACAGCTCCCTTGTTTCAAACAGCGCAAGCACACAACTCCCCGAGCCCGTCATAACCGTCCCCAAGGGGGAAAAAGACTCCGCTTCTAAAAAAGCCGTTTCCACATCTTTATTTAAGGATTTGGCAGGCTCGTACAGATCGTTCATCAAATACCTGCCCCACTCGTTTACGTTTTTTACAGTCAACGCGTCGATACAGTTTTGTGTGTTGTTTTTCGGGTTTTTTGTTAAGGTAAGGCGGTCGTATTCCCGATAGCACGCCCCCGAAGAAACGTCGCTGAAAGGACAAATTAACAGCATATACAAAGGCGCCGTTATAGGCAACGGCGTTACCTTTTCTCCCCTGCCTTGTATGCGCGCAAAGCCGCCTGTTAGCATATAGCGGGTATCGCTCCCTAAACGGTCTGCAATCTCACCCAAACCGTCAAAATCTTCTATCCCGTACAGTCGTGCCATGCCGTTCAAGACCCCTGCAACGTCCGCAGACGAACCGCCGAGCCCTGCGCCCATCGGAATATTTTTATAGACGGTGATATCTGCGCCGTTCACGCCGAATTTCTCTGAAAACGCCTCTGCCGCTTTCAATGCGTTGTTCTTTTCGGGAGGGATGCTCTCGCTCCCCATTCCCACCATGCGCACACTGCTCAACGTATCCTTGCGCTTTTTTAAAACAATGCGATCGAAGAGGTCAATGCTTGCCACCAACGAATCGAGTATGTGATACCCATTCTCTACGCCCGTGATCTCTAAGGTAAGATTGACTTTTGCATACGAATTGATTTTTAGCGTATTCATCGTCCGTTCCCGTTTTAAAAATTGCGGCGAGGAACCCCTCGCCGCTTGGATAGTCCTTTTTTAATTGTACCATATTTTTTCAAAAAATACAAGATATTACGTAAAATTCCCCGCCGCTTTTTACCGTTTTTATGAAAATTTTACCCTTTTCTTCTTTACTTTTTTCGTTTTTTGCCGAATTTAGCCTTATTTGATCTGTCGATAGACAAAAATCCGCTCTCCGTCCTTTAAGGGAAATTCTAATTCAGGATTGTTTTTCTGCAATTCTTCGGGAGAACAGCCCAGCCGTTTAGAAACGTCCCAAAGTTCCTCGCCGGCACTGGTCATGAACACAGAAAATCCTTCCTGCGTCTCGCCGTACTCTTCCCCTTCCGTCACTTCGCCCACGTATTCCCAAGCGCGGGATTCGTACGAACGCAGAGAAAGTTTCAAGGTCGCCTCCGCCTCCGTCTCACCGCTCTTTTTCCGTTTCACGTTCAGACCACAGACCAAACAATCCGCCTCTACGTATTCCCCGTCTGTTTCAATCGGGAATATGAAAGGAAGAGTCAACGTCGTTGAACGGTTCCCGCCGTCCCCTCCTCGAAGTAAAATTTCCGCAAGCACCGCGCCCTCTGCTTCCATTCCACGCTCCCCTTTCCGCACGGTCACTTCAGCGCGGGGCAACACCGCCGCCTGCAAGGTATATTCTCCGTCAATTTCAGGGGAAATCACTGCAATACCGCTGACGCGTTCAGTGCATTTTGATTGATTCATCAAATACATGCCCCCGTCCTTTTGCTTTTTAAGCTCAATTTCCGCCAAGGGAGAAAACGCGTCCGAAACCACGGAAATGTCCTCCTGAACGTTCAGGAAACACTCTGCAAAAATGCTGTATGAAAAGACAATACGGCTGACTCCGTTCTCTTCGTCCGTGTTAAGG
>SVIT01000030.1 GCA_015069365.1 Clostridiales bacterium
CCCCGGGCGGACGAACCTTCCCCGGGAAACCTCAGACTTTCGACGGCGGAGTTTCTCGCTCCGCTCTCGCTACTTATGCCGGCATTCTCTCTTCTATACAGTCCACCACTCCTTCCGGTATGGCTTCCGCCCGTATACATTGCTCCTCTACCAATACACTCCGTGTATTCCTAAGCTTCGGTGTCAGGTTTGAGCCCCGTTAATTTTCGGCGCAACATCACTCGACCAGTGAGCTATTACGCACTCTTTTAATGCGTGGCTGCTTCTGAGCCAACATCCTGGTTGTCTTTGCATTGTCACATCCTTTTCCACTTAACCTGTACTTCGGGACCTTAGCTGTAGATCTGGGCTGTTTCCCTTTTGACAACGGCACTTAGCTGTCGCTGTCTGACTCCCGCGCTCTATCTCTCTTGACATTCGGAGTTTAATAAGCTTCGGTAGGCTGTGAAGCCCCCTAGGCCATTTAGTGCTCTACCTTCAAGAGTTACTACGCGAGGCTAGCCCTAAAGCTATTTCGAGGAGAACCAGCTATATCCGAATTCGTTTGGAATTTCTCCGCTAACCACAAGTCATCACCGACTATTTCAACAGGCGTGTGTTCGGTCCTCCACAACGTTTTACCATTGCTTCAACCTGCTCATGGTTAGGTCATTCGGTTTCGGGTCTACGACATGATACTTACTCACCCTTTTCAGATTCGCTTTCGCTTCGGCTTCGTGTCTTTAACACTTAACCTGCATCACATCGTAACTCGCCGGCCCGTTCTACAAAAAGTACGAGATCACACGCTTAATCGTGCTCTCTCTGCTTGTAAGCTCACGGTTTCAGGTTCTTTTTCACTCCCCTCCCGGGGTTCTTTTCACCTTTCCCTCACGGTACTATTCGCTATCGGTCACATGGTCGTATTTAGCCTTTTGGGATGGTCCCCATTTCTTCCGTCAAGATTTCTCGTGTCCCGACGTACTCCGGATACTGCTCGCTCTTTCAAGATTTCGTCTAAGGGGGTTTCACCCGCTTTGCCATACCTTTCCAGGTATTTCGACTATCCATCCGGATACTATCTCGCAGTCCTTACCCCAGAAACATTATGTCTCTGGTTTGGGCTCCTCCGATTTCGCTCGCCACTACTCTCGGAATCACTTTTGTTTTCTTTTCCTCCGGGTACTTAGATGTTTCAGTTCCCCGGGTTCCCCTCATATACCTATCTATTCAGTATATGATAACGCAATGTTAATCGCGCTGAGTTCCCTCATTCGGATATCTGCGGATCTCTAGATATTTGCTCCTCCCCGCAGCTTTTCGCAGCTTGTCACGTCCTTCTTCGGCGCCATGTACCAAGGCATCCTCCGTAAGCCCTTTGTAGCTTGATCTTTCTCTCTCTTTCTACTCGTCTCTTCGTTTTTTCTTAAGAAAATTCTATATTCTTACTCGGCTAATTTGCAGCCTCAAGAGCCTTAAAATTGCTTTTAACGTCTTTATGCTTTTAACCAAATTAGCTTTACACTAATATGAAAATTTATCTTTTGCCTTTCGTACTCGTCTTTATTGTCTAAACAATAAATACTTTTCTATTTGCTATGCAGTTGTTAATCTTCTTTTTTAACTTCTCAACAGAGAAGTGCCGTCAGAAAAACCAACCGTCTCACTCGACAGCCTAAACATAATACCATTTACAAAAGATAAAGTCAAGCGTTTTTTTTAATATTTTGAATTTTTTTTAGATTTTTTTGACTTTTTTTATTTTTTCCGTTTTTAATGGTTTTTATTCGCCTGGTTATGCGCGCTATTATTATATATAACATATGTCGCGCGTGAGAGTGAAGCATTATAAGCGGACAAAAGCAAACGGCGAAGTTTCCCCCGCCGTTTATCTTAATCTTTACCGCTCTACCAAAGAAGTATATGCCTTACTGAACTTTTTATGAAATTATGTCGCAATCTAATTTTACCACTTTTTTAACTCTGTCAATAATTTTTGTGAAAGAAAAAAGAACGGCCGTTAGACCGTTCCCTTACTCTCGTTGTATCTCAATGACACCCACCGCAGGTTTTGCAATTTCCCGAGCATTTTTTCGTTTGCTTACCCGTCGCAGAATACATCTCTCCCGAATAATCCCGCGCCGTCTTTCCCCCGCAGTCGG
This sequence comes from Clostridiales bacterium, assembly GCA_015069365.1. Lineage (GTDB taxonomy): Bacteria > Bacillota > Clostridia > Christensenellales > Borkfalkiaceae > Scatosoma. The sequence goes on from SVIT01000030.1 coordinate 2,142, forward strand.
GACAAGACACTTCATCCGTGTAAACCTTTACCAACTCTTCAAATCTCTTTCCGCAAACCGTGCATTTGTACTGTAAAAATGGCATTTTTCTCGCCGTCCTCGTCTTTTTCCAGATTATTATACTCCTTTATGGGCGTTTTCGCAAGCTTTTTCCGCCTATAAAATCGCTTTCCCGTCCAAAAAACTGTCGAAAAAACCGCTCACGTCCAGACCAGAACGCTCGAAACAGCCAACCAAATCCCCCACGCTCGCCTGCGTGAAAGCACAATCCTTGTAATATTTTCGCAAGGAATCAATGAATTTCTTCTCCCCGACGCTCTTGCGCAGAGTGTCAAACATCACCACAGACTTATCATACGACAAGCACCGATACTCGTAATCGCTGATATAATCCTTTAAATGCCGAGTCATCCGCGTATCCGTCCGACCCAAAACACTGCCGTAAACGTCATAATAGGAGCGGTATTCCTTAAGCGCCGACGCCACCAAGCCCTCTCGCGTAAAACCATACTTTTCATACTTTTCGAAAAAGAGCAGTGAGGAATATTCCGCCAAACCCTCGTCCTGCCAAGCATTCTCGATCTGATCGCTGCCCACCACGCCGTACCACCACTGGTGCGCCGTTTCATGCACAATGGCGCGCGCCGCTTCCTCCCCTTTCAATCCGTCCGAAATCATCGAAAGGCAGGGGTATTCCATCCCCCCGAAACAAAACCCCGTCTGCACCACCGAATATTGAGGATACGGATACTCCCCAAACGTCTCCTCAAAAAAGGAAAAACTCTCCTCAATCACGTCCATTGTCTTGTCGGGAGTTTCGTCGGCGTAATAGTAATATAACAGCTCTTTTCCGCCTGATTCTGCACGCAAAACAGTAAACTTTTCAGAGAGGACAATCGCAAAGTCTCGTACATTCGTCGCAGACATGGTATGCACCTTTTTACTTTCAAGCGTCCTTTCTTCGATCAATTCACCGCTCGCCGCCACAGTATATTCCTTGGGCAGAGTAAGGGTGACTTTATAATCTGCACAATCCGAATAAAACGGGTCGCCGTCCGAATAATAGACCGTCTCCACAAAGCCACCGTCTTTCAAACCGCATAAGATAGGGAAGAAGTTCCCCAAATTGACCGCCTTCGCCGTGATTCCCGTACGGTGGTTGACCTCGGCAAGTTTTGTCATAAACCCGATATCGAGCACCACTTTATCCCCAGGGAAAAGCGAACGTTCAAGATAGGCATAAAGGATATTTTCATCCTCGCCCATCACTTCCCAGTTCTTCGAACCGTTGACGCTGGATATGACCATTTCGCCATAGCTTTCTCCCTTATAATATGCCGAAGTGGAATACGCCGTAGAGATAGACTGATACAGCGCGTCTTTTCGATAAGCGTTAGGATATAATTGGAACTTAAGCACGGACAGTTCGTTATCGGTGGTATTCTCAAACGTCACCTTTACCGTCCCTGCCAACGTCTTGTTTTCAGGCGAGTATTCAGCAGTGATCTCGTACCTGCTATGGCTCTCCATCGTTTTTATACACCCCGAAAAAATGCCAAAACATAACATTGTACAAATCAAAACCAAAATATATCCAATCGCTTTTTTCATTCTGCTGTTCCCCTTTTGGCCATTCTATAGCAGAATATCGTATGAAAAAAACGAGGGGAATATGTCAGTATTCCTCTCGCTTTTTATTATTTTTCCTCAAAAGTGAGGTAGGTCGCGGGATCGACCTGCTTGCTGTCTTTCAAAATCTCAAAATGCAAGTGCGCGCCGTCTTTGTATTCTTCCCCCGTCGCCTCGGCAACCGTTGCAATGACGTCGCCGCGCTTTACTTCCGTACCCACGCTCAAACCGTCTGCCACCGTCACGAAGCGGTATACCGATTTTACACCGTCCCCGTGATCCACAGTGATCTCTGTACCAGTCAAAATATCATCGCGATAGATACTCTCTACCACACCGTCGTCAACCGCATACACCTCTGCGCCGACCGCCGCGGAGAAATCCACGCCTTTATGTTCGTAATAATTATTCAGGGTGATGTTATGGTAAAAACCGTAATCGTTGACCACAGACACCGTCGAAATGGGCATTGTCATTCCCTCGGGTGTATTGATAACGGGCTCGTCATTGCCGTCGTTTCCACCGTCGTTCCCCCCGTTTACACCTGTATCCGAGCTATTTCCACCTGTCGAATCAATCGGTTGGTCAATCGAGCTGTTGTTGTTCAACTCACCGCCCAGCTTTTCCGCATTTGTCACAGCAATCGCCACGACGATAATCGCAAGCAATACCGCCGCACAACCGATAGCCGTAAACAGATAGAATTTTTTCTCTTTCGACATACCCTTTTTCTTTTCGCTTCCGCTTTGTTCTTTCATTTCTTTCAATCCTCCGAAATCGTTTTGTATGTAAATGTTTTCCGCCTTTTTCCCTTTTTATACACCGAAGTGAAAAAAAGTTTTAATATCCGTCGAAAATCATCGGCGTGCCCACAGCATACCCCGTCTTTTTTACGGCAATGTGCAAATTCACCCGCTTATTTCCCACCGTTATGAAATCTTCCCAAAGCGGCGTGTACGCGTAGTACGAAGTCACCCCGCATACCTCTTCTGTAAAGAGGATTTTTGCAGAATATCTCTCCGCAATCCCTTGCGCGAGCGCATCATAATCATTATTCAACGCATACCTGCCCCCTTCCTCTTTGGAAAAATCAACCCGAACACACTCTCCTTTAACCCTGCCGATATCCCGTAAAGACAACTCGGTTTTTCGAAGTGCCTGCGAGGAAGATGAATCCAGAAAATACGTCCGTTCTCCCTCGATATCTGAAAGGCGGGAAAGATTAACAAGGCGAACGGTAAACGCAAATACAGCGCAAAACATGACCGCCAGCGTCACCACGATAAAACGTTTTATTCTCCAAGCCAAGCGCATAAAAAATCCCTCCCGCGCCATTTTCCAAGCGCGAAAGGGATTATTGTCCGTTTTTTTAATTTTTATACGTAGCGAATATCAAAAACCGCCAAGAACTTCACCGCCAAGCAAATGAATATGCAAATGCAACACCGCCTGACCGCCGTTTACTCCCTGGTTGATAATAACCCGATATCCATCTTCAAGACCAAGATCTTTTGCAATTTTCGGGATCGTTTGGAAACAGTGTTTTACAATCTCCGCACGCGCCTCGTCCATCTCGGAAAGATAAGCAAAATGCACTTTTGGAATGCAAAGATAATGCAATTTTGCCTTCGGTTCGATATCTTTGATTACGATGATTTTATCGTCCTCATACAACCTAGGCGAAGGTATTTCTCCTGCTACGATTTTACAAAAAATACAGTTTTCCATAATATATATCACTCCTTTTATTTCTCAATTTTTGCCAGAACGCCGTCTTTAAAAAGCCGTTCAACGCGTACCTGTACCGCCTCTTTACCTATTTTACCCTCGATATACACGCGGATATAATTCTCGGAATACCCCTCCGTATACCCATTTTCAAAAGACTCGGGAACAACCTCTAGCGTCTTCCCTAAGAACTTTTCCATATACCGTATTTTTTCTTCTACGCCGATGGAAAGCAACCGATCCACGCGCTCTTTTTTCAATGCAAAGGGCAGTTCTTTATACTTCTTATAGGCATTCGTCCCCTCCCGCGGAGAATAGGGAAAGGCATGTATCTGCGCAAAACCTGCCTCTGAAACGATCCTCAATGAATCCTCAAAATCCTCTTCCGTCTCCGTAGGAAAACCAACGATTATATCCGTCGTGATCGCCGCATGCGGAAACGCCTCGTAAATCATCTTGCATTTATCCAAATATTCCGCGCGGGTATAGTGCCTATTCATGCTTTTCAATACTTTATCCGATCCGCTTTGCAAGGACAAATGAAACTGCGGTGCAAACCGCTTGACCTGCTTTAATGCCTGCAAAAAACGCGGCGTGATCAAGCTGACTTCCAAAGACCCAAGCCTTAAACGAGTATCCGCATCCTTTACGGCAAGCATCAAATCGGCAAGATCTCTTCCTTGTTCGTCTTTGTATTCCGACACGTCAATGCCCGTAACCACCGTTTCTTTCGCCGTGCTGGACAAAATCTCCGCAGCCGCGCTCTCCAACAATCTCGAACGGCTCCTGCCGCGAAGATAAGGGATTACGCAATAGGAGCAAAACCGATTGCAACCGTCCTGTATCTTGACAAAATTACGCGTCTTTAAACATTCGGGAAGAGGCATTTCTTCATACGTTTTTTCCTCTTCTAACACCGCGCCTAGGCGCTCTTTTTTAAGTCCGTCGGCAACAATCTCTAAGACTTTATTTTTACGTTTTGCGCCCGTCACCGCGTACACGGTATCCCCTTTTTGCAAAAAATCGTCTGGGGATTTTTCCGAGGCGCAACCGCAAACAATTACTTTTGCATCGGGCGAGCATTTCACCGCTTTCCCCACCGTTTGCCTGCTTTTTCTCTCCGCTTCCGCGGTCACCGCGCAGGTGTTGACAATATACAAATCCGCAGGTTCCATCTCACGAGAAACCTCGTATCCCATATCCTCCAAACCGCGAATAATCGAACCACTCTCCACGTCGTTGACTTTGCAACCGAGGGTGTAGACAACCGCTTTCATCGCAATTCCCCCAGCGAAAACATCACAACGCTTGTCAAAGCAACCGCCGCCGTTTCCGCGCGCAGAATTCTTTTACCGAGGGTGACGGAAGAAAATCCAAGTCCGTCCGCAAGCGTTTCTTCCTCTCTGGAAAAACCTCCTTCACTGCCGATAACGATTGCAACGCTTCCTTGGATATTTGCGACGTCGCATTTGCTTTCAGTCGCAAATTCGCAAGCGAACAGCTTGTTTTCATACCCCTCTGCCGACCCAAGCGCCTTTTCCAAGTCATCGTAATATACGATTTCAGGCGCGGTCGCTCGCAAGCACTGCTTTGCAGCTTCTTTAGCGACTTTATTCAAGCGTTCTAATTTATTTGCGTTCATATATGCAGAGGAAAATGCGGAAGAAAACACGCCGATCCGTTTTACCCCAAGCTCCACCGCTTTTTGTACGACAAACTCGTTCTTGTCAGCATTTTTAAGGTACCCAAACAAAAGATAGACGTCTGAAAAAGGCTCTCTTTGCCCAACCTCTTCACGCACCACGTTAAGGAGCATACGCTTTTTTTCTACGGACGCAATGATAGCGGTATATTCCTTTCCGCTATTATCCAGCAGTATAACCTCGTCACCTGCCGAAAGGCGCAAAACGTTCTTCGCGTGTTCAAACTCCTCGCCGATAAGCTCCGTTTCCTGTTCAATTTTGTCGATAAAAAATCTTTTCAACGCAGACATGCTACCCTCGTTTTAATTTTTATGACGTAATACCAACGCAAACCATTCCCCTTTGCGCTTTTCAAAAATCACTTGCATACCTACATTTTCGTAAGCGGTCTTTACCATTTCTAAACGGCTTTCTATAATACCGCTCAAAATCAATACCCCGTCCTTTTTCAGATTTTTGGGGATAGACGGCGCCAGCATTTTCAATACTTCGCCCGTGATGTTCGCCATCATAATATCCCCTTGCACGTCGGTATCGTCAAGCAAATTAGAATGCGCCACAACCGTTTGCGCATTCACGCCGTTGAGACGACTGTTATGTAAAGAACTTTCCACAGCGATCGGGTCAATATCCGTAAGGTACGCCTTTTTCGCGCCCAGCTTGATTGCGGAAATACCCAAAATACCGCTGCCGCAACCAACGTCAATACAGACGGAATCGGGAGTAATATATTCCTGCATAAGCTCTACACACATAGAGGTCGTCTCGTGTTCACCCGTGCCGAAAGCCATGTTCGAATCAAGCAAAACAACCCGTTCATGGGGGGCAGGTGTGTAATCAATCCATTCAGGCACAACAACAATCGCTCCCAAATGAATGGGACGGAAGTGCTTTTTCCACACGTCAATCCAATCATCGCCGTCCACCAAACGTTTCGTATCCTCCAATGTACCGAAAGGGATACAACCGCCGCTCCTTTCCTTTGCATCTGCAATATCGCGCAAAATCGCCCCGACGTCTCTTTCCGCAACGTCCTCTGCAACGTAGCATTTCACGAGCACGTCCGACGGCTTGTCCTCCGTCAAATCATCGTCCATATAATCCCAAAAAGTGCTTTCCTTTGCCGTTTGCAACGCGATAATATCCGCGCGATCGCAAATGGTCACACCGTAATCGGTATATCCCCACATAATATCCGAGATAATCTCGCTGGCTTCCGTTGTCGTATGCACCGTCAATTCGATATATTTCATAATCAATACCTCACGAAGATATTATACCACGCCTTGCGTGATTTTGCAAGTGTTTATCAAGTTGAACAAAAGAAAGGCCGCGCTTTCACGCAGCCCTTCCGCTTTCATTCCTCTTATTTAATGTTTTTATACATAGGACCATAAGCTTGGCAAGCTCTATAATCCTGACCTTCCTTATCCATACCGAATGCATTCCAAGCAGCAGGACGATAAATTTTCTCCTCATCTACGTTGTGCATACATACGGGGATACGGAGCATGGAACACATGGTAATCAAATCCGCACCGATATGACCGTAAGAGATCGCGCCGTGATTTGCGCCCCAGTTGTTCATAACGTCATACGCCGTCTTGAACGCGCCCTTGCCCGTAACGCGAGGAGCAAACCAGGTACAAGGCCAAGTATAGTCCGTTCTCTTCCACAGTTTATCCGTAACTTCATCGGGAATGGAAACCGTCCAACCTTCCGCAATCTGCATTACGGGGCCAAGCCCTTTCACCATATTCAAACGGATCATGGTGCAAGGCATTTCCGCACGGGTAACGAAACGGGAAGAATAACCGCCGCCGCGGAAATAACCAAGGTCAGCATACGGCCAAGTCGTTGCGTCCATGCACGCGTCGATATCCTTTTCCGTCATATCCCACCACTGCTTCATAACAGCATTTCCGTTCTCGTCTTTTACTTCGCCGCAAGCGTCTACGCAAGCCGCACCCGAGTTGATAAGATGGATAAAACCGTCTGCTTCTTTTGCTTTACCGTCGATCTCATAGCCCGTCACGCGCTTGATTGCGTCGCCCGACCAGTACGTTCTTACGTCCGCAAAGATCTGTGCTCTGCCCGTCAACAGCTTCATAAAGAGCATACAAACACCGTTGAGCGTATCATTTTCCGTTGCGAGGATATACGGTTCTCTTGCGCCGTTCCAGTCAAACGTGGAGTTGAGGATACTTTCAGGGAAGTCGCAGTTGGGATAAAAATCCGTCCACTGTCTCTGTCCCTGGAAGCCTGCCGCAATCGCGTTGTGACCAACCATTTCTTCTTCGCAACCTTCGGGTAAATTCTTGTTGCCGTTCATAAGGTCTTTGATGATACAAGCCATCTTCGCGGTGAATTCCCAGTCAGCGACCTTCTGTTCAGGCGTTCTTTGCAATTCTTCAGGGTTCTTATCAAAATCCTGACGACATTTTGCCTTAACCCATTTCAATGCTTTCTGGTATTCCTTTTCGTCATAGATACCTTCCGTCATACGGCGGATGATTTCTACTTCGTCTACCGATTCCACACGCATACCGAGGTATTCTTCGAAAAGTTCCACATTGACGATAGAACCTGCGATACCCATACAGATCGAACCGATCTGAAGGTAGGATTTACCTCTCATCGTCGCAACGGCAACCGCCGCGCGCGCAAAACGCAACAGCTTTTCGGAAACATCCGCGGGGATAGAGGTATCGTCCAAATCCTGTACGTCATGACCGTAGATACCGAATGCAGGCAAGCCTTTCTGTGCATGTCCTGCCAAAACTGCCGCAAGATATACCGCGCCAGGTCTTTCCGTACCGTTAAAACCCCAAACCGCCTTAATCGTCATGGGATCCATATCCATCGTTTCACTGCCGTAGCACCAGCAAGGGGTCACGGTGATGGTGATATCTACCCCTTCTTTCTTGAATTTATCCGCGCAAGCCGCCGCTTCTGCAACACGGCCGATCGTCGTATCCGCAATAACCACCTTTACAGGTTCGCCGTTGGAATAACGTACGTTTTCGCTGATCAATTTCGCTGCATTTTTCGCCATATTCATCGTCTGAACTTCCAAGGATTCTCTTACCTTCAAAGGTCCTCTTCTGCCGTCGATGGTAGGTCTTATACCGATGACGGGATAGCTCCCGACCAATCTCGATTCTGCCATAATTATTTTCCTCCAAATATTTGATTATGTTATAATTATATACTTGCTTTTTACCTATGACAAGTGATATAATAGGAAAAAAGTATAATTATTTTCACATTTTAAGGAAAACCATGATTTTTAATGAATTAAAACAGCACGGCAGGGAAGATTTCCCCTTTGAGTTATATCGAGTAGACCGTCAACACCCAAAGTATGAAATGGCGTTTCACTGGCATACAAACCTGGAAATGATACGGGTGTTGGAGGGCGAACTCATATTGACCCTCGACAACCGCACGCACATATTGCAAGCGGGCGAGATCGCCTTTATCAACAGCGAAACCGTCCACGGTGCAAGCCCAAAAGAAAGCCGTTACGAATGTATCGTGTTCAATTTGGCTTTTTTAAAAACGGGAAATGCGCTCTGTGACGGATTTATCGACAATCTGCTGTCACATACCGCCTATCTAACGGAATTCCCCAAAAACGACGAGGTGACCGCCTTGACAAACGCTGTCTTTTCTCAAATTGCAACTGAAGAAGTAGGCTCCATCTTTCAAACGATCGGATTATTCCACCAGTTGTTGGGAAAAATACAAGAAAAAAACTTGTTCAACTCACACCTGCCCCCCTCGTCCATGCATGACGAGAAAAAAGTACTCAAGTTGAAAGCGGTATTAAAATACATCCGTGAAAACTTTGCAAGCGACATCACTTTGGAAGATATGTCCGCTGTAGCGGGGTTCTCGAATAAGTATTTTTGCAAGTTCTTCAAGGATATGACAGGAACAACCCCCATCAACTACCTTTTGACCTATCGTATCGAACGCGCCGCGAGGAAACTGCTCGGAACAGACCTCTCGGTGACCCAGATCGCCTACGATTGCGGTTTTAACGATTTGAGTTATTTTATCAAGACTTTTAAGGCGTTTAAACACACCTCGCCAAAAGAATACAGAAAAAAATAGCATAAAAAAACACGGCGGTTGCCGTGTTTTTATTTTATTTCTCAAAAGGTTTTTGTCCGTATAACGCCTCGACGTTATCGGAATATCTACGCATTTTTTCGTATTGCTTCAATTCCAGCTCGCTGTCGAAATTCTCCAAATCCTTCTTTTGATCTTTGGAAAGTTTCGTCGGAATTTCTACGATTACACGCAAAATCAAATTTCCCGTTCCGCTACGCGCTGTCTTGATCCCTTTTCCGCGCAAAGTAAAGACGGTACCGCTCTGCGTTCCCTCGGGAACGGTAAACTCGAACGTGTCGTCGATCGTGGGCACTTTCACCGTACCGCCCAATACCGCCGTCTTATACGAAATCGGCAGATCGAGCTTGATATCAAAACGTTCGCGCGTGAAAATCTTATGCGGTTCGATACGGAATACTACGATCAAATCGCCAGGCGCTCCGCCGTTGGGTGCCGCCTGACCGTATCCCTTCTTACGGATGTAGCTGTTGGTATCCACGCCCGCGGGAATATCGAAACTAACGGTCGTTTCCTTGCGTTGCGCGCCCTTGCCTTTACAGTCGGGGCATTTTTCCTTGACAATTCTACCCGTACCGCTACAATCGGGACAGGGCATCTGGCGTATCGTACGGCCGAACATGGTATTTTGTATCTGCTGAATAACGCCTTTCCCTTGGCATTTTCCGCAGGTTTCCATCGCCGTTCCGTTCTTTGCGCCCGTACCGCGGCAGGACGAGCAAGGTTCGTTTCTCATATAGGAAACCGTCTTCTTACAGCCTTTCGCCGCGTCCATAAAGGACAAAGTCATTTCCCGCTGAATATCCTCACCAACCGCCGATTGCGCCGTTCTTGCGCCGCCGCCGAAACCGCCGCCAAAGAAACTGCTAAAGATATCCGAAATATCCTCAAAACCGCCACCGCCGCCAAAACCGCCGAACCCACCGAAACCGCCCATCCCGGGATGTTCCAGTTCATAATCGTACGCCGCGCGTTTTTGCTGATCGGAAAGGGTTTCGTTCGCCTCGTTAATCTCCTTAAACTTTTCCGCAGCCACCGCGTCCCCCTGGTTACGATCGGGATGATATTTCATCGCCAGTTTTCTGTACGCCGACTTAATCTCTTCAGGTGTCGCTTTCTTATCTACGCCTAATATATCGTAATAATTTTTCTTATCTGCCATGGTTATTTCCTTAATTATAGTGTAAATCGGGCTTGAATTCCCAAGCCCGTTTATCACATTTTACTCAATACACCCCACCCATGTACGGGTTGAGCTTAATTATTGATGAAATTCGGTATCGCCGTCCGTGCTCGTATCACCGCCAGGAGCCGCGCCGCCGTTTGCCTGATACAACTTCGCAAATACGGGTTGTACGTCCTGCATCAGCTTGTCATAAGCCGCCTTGATACGGTCATCGTCTTCCGATTCAAGCTCTTTCTTCGCCGCGTCGATTGCCGCCTGCAAAGTCGCCTTATCGTTTTCGTCCAGCTTATCTCCTGCTTCTTTCATCGTCTGCTCAATAGAGAAGATCATGCCGTCAAGCTTGTTCTTATTTTCAACTTTCTCTTTGCGCTTCTTGTCTTCTTCCGCGAACTGTTCCGCTTCCTTAACCGCCTTATTGATTTCTTCTTCGGAAAGGTTGGTAGAAGAGGTGATGGTGATATCGGTGGACTTACCGGTGCCCTTATCCTGTGCAGTTACGTGTACGATACCGTTTGCGTCGATATCGAAAGTAACTTCGATCTGAGGAATGCCGCGAGGAGCAGGTGCAATACCCGTCAACATGAAGTTACCAAGGGTCTTGTTATCTTTACAGAATTCACGTTCACCCTGCAATACGTGGATATCAACGCTAGTCTGATTATCCGCCGCCGTGGAGAAAATTTGACTCTTCTTAACGGGAATCGTCGTGTTTCTGTCAATGATACGGGTGAATACGCCGCCGAGCGTTTCAATACCCAAGGAAAGCGGAGTAACGTCGAGGAGCAATACGTCCTTAACTTCGCCCGTCAAAACGCCGCCCTGAACCGCTGCACCGATTGCAACGCATTCGTCAGGGTTGATACCCTTGAACGGTTCTTTGCCAGTAACTTCCTTAACTTTTGCAACAACAGCGGGCATACGGGTCGAACCGCCGACAAGAATAACCTTATCAATGTCGCTATAAGAAAGCCCTGCGTCGCGCATAGCCGCTTTCATAGGAGCAACCGTTCTTTCCAAAAGGTCAGCCGTCATCGCCTCGAATTTCTGCTTCGTGATGGTAACGTCAAGGTGCTGAGGTCCCTCTGCGCTCATGGAAATGAAAGGAAGATTTACGTTAGTCGAGTTCATACCAGAAAGCTCGATCTTCGCCTTTTCTGCAGCCTCTTTCAATCTCTGCATCGCCATCTTGTCCTTGGAAAGGTCGATCGCGTGGGATTTTTTAAATTCGTCAACGAGGTAGGAAATGATCTTGTTATCCCAGTCGTCGCCGCCGAGCTTCGTATCGCCGTTCGTTGCGAGAACTTCGAACACGCCGTCGGAAATTTCAAGAATGGAAACGTCGAACGTACCGCCGCCGAGGTCGTAGATCATGACCTTACCGCCCTTATCTTTATCAAGACCGTATGCGAGCGCCGCCGCCGTAGGTTCGTTGATAATACGAAGCACGTTAAGACCTGCGATCTTACCTGCGTCTTTGGTCGCCTGACGCTGGCTATCGGAGAAGTAAGCGGGACAAGTGATAACTGCTTCCGTTACTTTCTGTCCGAGATACGCTTCTGCATCTGCTTTCAATTTTGCAAGGGTCATTGCCGAAATTTCCTGAGGCGAATAATCCTTATCGTCGATTTTTACTTTATAATCGGAACCCATGTGACGTTTGATTGAGATGATCGTCTTATCGGGGTTAGCAACAGCCTGACGTTTTGCCGCCTGACCTACCACACGCGAACCGTCTTTCTGGAATGAAACGACGGAGGGAGTGGTTCTCGAGCCTTCCGCATTTGCGATAACGACGGGTTCGCCGCCTTCCATAACCGCTACACAAGAGTTAGTTGTACCAAGGTCGATACCAATAACTTTACCTGCCATAATATTGTACTCCTTTTGCCGTTTTTCGGCACGTTGTTTTTATTTACAATTATATGTAACCAACCGAAACGCCGATTAAACAGAATTTATAAAAATTTTTTACAAAAACGAATTTTCCATGAAAAAAGCGCAGGTGTTTTCCACCTACGCCTTTTTTTAGTTAGATTGAATTATCCGATTAAATTGCTACGCTGCCATTGTTATTTCTTACAGTTTATACCAATAAGCTCCTCCAGGCAAATAAGCTGAAGACTGCAATACAGTCGCATTATGAGAAGTATTGGTCACGCTTATGGATGTCCCATTTATTTTATTTTCCCAATCAGAAACGTTCGTTGTATAATACCAATTAGACGTCTTTCTAAACGTAACATTCTCTAAGGCTTTACATTTATTGAACGCATACTTACCAATGCTATTCACATTATAAGGAATCACTATGCCTGTCAAGCTTTCACACCCTGCGAATGCAGAAATACCAATACTCGTTAACTGACTGTTTTCGCCGAATATTACCCTTTTCAGGTTATCGCATTCTTCGAATGCGTAATCACCAATACTCGTTACATTGTCGCCTATCATAACATTCGTCAAACCACCACAAGCATTGAACGCACGATTACCAATACTCGTTACATTATCCGGTATGGTAATACTTGTCAAGCCATTGCAATTATGGAATGCAGAAGGACCAATACTCGTTACCCCTTTGCCTATCGTTACACTCGTCAAACTATAACAATTAGCAAATGCACCATAAGAAATATTCGTTACACCATCGGGAATAATGATGTTGGTAACATTTGAAAACTGGAACGCATGAGAACCTATACTTGTTACACTGTCGGGTATTGTGCTCACGCGTCCTTGATAAAACGCATAATCACCTATACTTGTTACACTGTCGGGTATTGTGATATTCGTGCCTTGGTAATTTGCAAATGCATAAGTTCCTATCTCCTCAATGGTAGGAGAATCTCCCCAAATAATCTCTGCAGTAGATTTATTAAATGCATACTCACCTATACTCGTTACACTATCGGGTATGGTGATACTCGTCAAGGCTTCGCAACCATTGAACGCATAAGAACCTATACTCGTTACGCCATCGGGTATGGTGACGCTGGTCAATCTGTAGCAACCATTGAACACATAAGAACCTATACTCGTTACACTGTCAGGTATAGTGATACTCGTACCTCGATAATTTGCAAATGCATAATCTCCTATCTCTTCAATGGTAGGAGCAGCCCCCCAAATAACATTTCCGTAATAGCTGGAAAAAGCATAAGTTCCAATCTTGGTTACGCTATCGGGAATTACAAAGTCGGTTACAAGCTCACCGTTTAAGTATAAATTTTCCGCATAGTACAAAGGATTTGCATTCTCGCTGCCAAATGAGATATTACACCACGCTGACAAATCTGTAATATATACAGAGTTCAACTTATTACACATATAGAACGCATACTCATCTATATTCGTTACATTGGCAGGAATGTTTATACTCTCTAGACTTTTACATTCACGGAAAGCAAATCGTCCAATATATGTCAGACCTTCACCAAACTTAACACTCGTTAAATTACTGCATCCCACAAATACATGGTTACTTATACTCGTTACACTGTCGGGGATGACTATACTCGTCAAGCCGGTACATGAAGAGAACGCATAAGAACCGATACTTGTCACGCTGTTGGGCATTTCTATACTTGTCAAACTACTACAATTACTGAACGTAGAATTACTGATACTCGTGATGCCATTAGGGATTTCTATACTCGTCAAATTACTGCATGAAGAGAACACTGAATCACAGAGAATTTTTGTTGTCTCGTGTATCGTGCAAGAAATAATATCCTTTGATTTTGCTTTCATCAGCACTAAATAAGGGAAATCCGTATTGCCCAAATAATATGCATTTTCATATTCGTTATACTGCAAGCTATTACATCCAGAGAACGCAGCAGAAGATAAACTCTTTAATTGGCTGTTTTCGCCAAACTCAACACTCTTCAAGCCAGTACAATTACTGAAACTATAGCCAATACTTGTCACGCTGTCAGGAATTTTTACATTTGCCAATTTATAACAATTTTCGAATGCATGCCCACCAATGGTTATCACGCTGTTAGGGATTTCTATACTTGTTAAGCCACTACAATTATAGAATGCATAATCACCAATACTTGTCACACTGTCGGAGAGTTCTATACTTGTTAAGCCACTACAATTATAGAATGCGCCGTAAAGAATATTACCACCCGTTACCATTACCGATTTTAAGGATGTGGGGATATAATAAGTGGTGTTAATCGCACTGCTTGTGCTAGAACCATAGTAATATTGCTTTGTTGCTGTTCCACCTGTATAACTGTTTGTACCGAAGATATATCCAAACGGATATTGATAAGTATCACTGCTTGTTTTTCCTGCCACTGCCCCTACAAATGGAATGGTAATGCTTTGTAAAGAAGAACAACGGGCGAACGCACCACTACTAATACTTGTCACACTGTCGGGGATTACTACACTCGTCAAGTTAGACTTAGAAAAAGCAGATTCGCGAATAGCACCAACAGGAAGATTGTTATATGTGCTGGGAATTACTATTTCAGTATCTGTGCAAGAGCCAATATCGGCAACCGAATAATACGTACCATCACCACTCAAGACATAAAACAATCCTTCGCTGCTCTTCAGTGCCTCACAGCGAGAACATGCCCTGCCCACATAATCATGACCTAATGCTGGAATTTCCGCATACGTTGTATAATTGCAACGAGTACATGTTACATAACCATTCCAACCAATTTCTGTACAGGTGGCTGCTTGTGCAGCATGCACTATTTTATCATGACCAAGTGCAGTATCTGTTGCCGTAACAGTATCTTTCTCCCCGCAACCATTATCACAGGTCGCAGTCTTTGTTCCGTCCTTTGTACAGGTTGCATTATTATTGAAAATATAGTTCGTATAGCTATGACCAAATGCTCCCACATAATCGCTGACATAAGTAGCTCCACAAGTACAAGTATACGTCGTATAACCATCTGCTGTACAAGTGGGTGCTGTTACAACCTCACTATAACTATGACCAAACGCCGTATCTTCTGCCGTCACAGTATCCGTTTCGCCACAACCATTGTCGCAGGTCGCCGTCTTGGTGCCGTTTTCCGTACACGTTGCATTTTCGTCAAATGCATAGTTTGTATAGCTATGACCATACGCCGTATCTTCATCTACAATAGTGTCCGTTTCTTCACAACCATTATCACAGGTCGCCGTTTTGGTGCCGTCTTCCTCGCAGGTCGCATTTCCGTCAGATACATAGTTTGTATAGCTATGACCAAGCGCGGAACCTTCGTCTGTAATGGTATCCGTTGTTCCACAACCATTATCACAGGTCGCCGTCTTGGTACCGTCTGCCTCGCAGGTCGCATTCCCGTCAGATGCATAGTTTGTATAGCTATGGCCGAGCGCAGAACCTTCGTCTGCAATGGTATCCATTCCGCCACAACCATTATCACAAGTTGCCGTCTTGGTACCATCTTCCGTACAAGTAGCATTTTCATCAGATACATAGTTTGTATAGCTATGGCCGAGCGCAGAACCTTCGTCCGTAACAGTATCCGTCGTTCCACAGCCATTATCACAAGTCGCCGTCTTGGTGCCGTCTGCCTCGCAGGTCGCATTTTCGTCAGATGCATAGTTTGTATAGCTATGGCCGAGCGCAGAACCTTCGTCTGCAATGGTATCCATTCCGCCACAACCATTATCACAAGTTGCCGTCTTGGTACCATCTTCCGTACAAGTAGCATTTTC
>SVIT01000031.1 GCA_015069365.1 Clostridiales bacterium
TATTGTCTTTTCACTCTGCAAAAATGCTGTATGAAAAGACAATACGGCTGACTCCGTTCTCTTCGTCCGTACCTGCGGTAATGTGTGCCGATTTAACCGAAGCACGCGCCCCGACCTTAACACTGCCGAACGCCTCGTCGCAAGGAATCTGCATAGTAAAGGGAATCAATCTTTCATACGAGCAAACGCTTTCGTCGTTTTTCAATACGCAAATATTGAGGGCAAGCTCTCCCTCCAGATCAATCTGACCGCTGCTTGCCTGCACGCGGTTGACCACCGCCCTTTCACTGTGCAGCAAAATGTCCCCGACGTAATCGGTGTCAAATTCGTCCTCACTCTCCGTTTCCCCCGTGACGCAGATACTCTTGCAGACGCTCGCCGTTGCCTTTTTCACGATGAGCCCCTCACCCCCGCAGAAGTATTCCATCTGTTTACTGCCGTAGACGTACAGCATAGCGTCCACCACGACCGAAACGTACAAACCCGATCCCTCCCTGCGCCAAGTCACGTTCTCCGACGAAAACGCTGCCTTTGCAAAACAAGCAGGCGTCACGGATGGATTTTCAGCTTTATGGAAAAATTCCGCGCCCCGTTCCGCGCGACATACCTTTTTATCTCCGTCCTCATACACCACGGTCAAGAACAGTTTTCCGCCGTACTGCACTTCGCCGTCCGCGCACACACAATCCGCCGGAACTGCCTTGGCATATACCGCCAAAATACTGCTAATCTCACTGCCAGGAAGCCGACATTCTACAATAGACTGGCTCTTGACCTGACAGATTTCTCCGACGTAACGATAGCTTTCAAACTGCGGTTTTATCATATTTTTTCCGTCCTTTTCGTTTTGTTTGCCAACTTATGTCTATGTTTGGCGGTTGTTTTTTAGAACTCGCAAACGGATAAAAGAGTAAAATTTTACCTTTCACGGCATATTTTTCGAAAAAAGGGAGATACTGATACTATGATAAAGCCAACAAAAAATATCAAGGACGTCAAACAAATGGTAAGGGATTGCTCCGCGCAACGGGTCGCTGTGCGCGTCAATCTAGGAAGAAACAAGAGCGTCAGCTATTCGGGAATACTGTCGGGGATCTATCCTGCCCTCTTCACCGTAAAACCCGACGACGAGGATTTTTTGGGTAAGACGGCTTACTCGTATTCCGACGTGCTTTGCGGAAACGTAAAGATCAAACGGATATAACGCCTCCGTATTATTAGGAAAGGCGCGCCCGTACGGGCGCGCCTTATTCTGTATTAATCTTATTTCAACGCATACCTGCTATGCCCATTTTTGTTACAGCACTTTCTTTAAGAACTGTCCCGTATAGCTTTCTTCCACCAAAGCAACCTCTTCGGGCGTACCTTTACAGACAATCGTACCGCCGCCGTTACCCCCCTCAGGGCCAAGGTCTATAATATAGTCCGCCGTCTTGATAACATCCAAGTTATGCTCGATCACGACCACGGTATTTCCGCCCTCGCGAAGCTGTAACAAAATCTTGATCAGCTTATCCACGTCATAGGTATGAAGCCCAGTCGTCGGCTCATCCAAAATATAACAGGTTTTCCCCGTCGAACGTTTAGAAAGCTCAGTCGCGAGCTTGACGCGTTGCGCTTCGCCCCCCGAAAGGGTAGTCGAGCTTTGTCCAAGCTTGATATATCCAAGCCCCACGTCGTTAAGGGTCTTGATTTTATTATAGATCGTGGGTACGGGCGCGAAGAATTCACACGCCTCTTCCACCGTCATATCCAACACGTCGGCGATACTCTTACCCTTGTATTTTACCTCCAACGTTTCACGATTGTAGCGCTTTCCATTACATACCTCACAAGGCACGAAAATGTCGGGTAAGAAGTGCATTTCAATCTTGATAATACCGTCGCCAAAGCAATGTTCGCAACGTCCGCCCGATATATTGAACGAGAACCTGCCTGCCTTGTACCCCCTTTCCTTTGCATCGGGAGTCACCGCAAACAGGTCGCGGATCGCATTAAATACCCCCGTATACGTTGCAGGGTTGCTGCGCGGCGTTCTGCCGATAGGCGATTGATCAATAGCGATGACTTTGTCAAAATATTCCAATCCCTCTACCGAATCATATTTGCCTTGCACGTGTCTTGCGCCGTTGTGCTCGTTCGCGAGCATGGGATAAATAATCTCGTTGACAAGACTGGATTTTCCGCTACCCGAAACTCCCGTAACCGCCGTGATCAACCCAACGGGAATTTCCGCGTCAATGCCTTTGAGGTTGTTCTGTCTGCAACCGCACACCTTCAGCCATTTGTCCGTCGGCGTTTTCCTAACGAGCGGCGTTTCGATTTTTCTGCGCCCAGCGAGATAATCTCCCGTCAGCGAACGAGGTTCTGCCATAATATCTTCCTGCGTACCGCACGCTACGACTTCGCCGCCGTGCACCCCAGCTTTCGGGCCGATATCGACGATATAATCCGCCGCTTTCATAGTATCCTCGTCATGCTCGACAACGATCAGCGTATTGCCAAGATCCCGCAGTCCTTTCAAGGAATTGAGCAATTTCTCATTGTCTCTTTGGTGAAGCCCGATACTCGGTTCGTCCAAAATATACAACACGCCCGTGAGTGCGCTCCCGATCTGCGTCGCAAGACGGATACGCTGGCTTTCACCACCCGACAAAGTCGCCGCAGAACGGGTCAACGTCAAATAGTTCAGCCCTACGTTCCGCAAGAACCCAAGGCGGTTATTGATCTCTTTGATAATGGCGTCTGCAATCATGTGTTGGGTCTTCGTCAAAGACATGGATACCTCGTCCATGAATTTGCAGAGGTTATCCACCGACATTTCACACACGTCCCAAATATTCTTTCCGTGAATATAAACGGCGAGGGATTCTTTCTTAAGACGCTTTCCGCCGCAACCGTCGCAAGGCGCATTTCTCATCAAACGTTCGATCTCGTGCTTAACTCCGTCCGAAGTCGACGTACCGTAACGACGCTGCAAATTGTTGACGTAGCCCTCCCAAGTCTTCTTAAAACTCCCTGAGAAAGAACGAGTCTGATATTGCATATCCACTGCACGATCACTGCCGTACATCAATATATTATAAATTTCTTTCGGCAAATCCTTAACGGGCACGTCCAAAGAAAAACCGTATGCCTTAGACAGTGCAGATAATTCCATCAGCGCCATCGAGTTGGACCCCAAGCTCCAACCAGTCACTTTCATCGCACCCTCGCGAAGCGTTTTTGTCTTGTCGGGGCATACCAGGTCTGGATCCACGAACTGTTTAAAGCCCAAACCCGAACAGGTCGGACAAGCGCCGTACACCGTATTGAACGAGAAAATTCTCGGTTCGATTTCCTCGATTGATATTCCGCAATCGGGGCAAGCGTAGTTGACCGAATACAATTCTTCCGTGTCTTGGCAATCAATCACAACCAGTCCGTCCGCAAGCTTTAACGCCGCCTCCAAACTGTCCGTAAGACGTTTTTGCACACCTGGCTTTACAATCAATCTATCCACAACAACGGAAATGTTATGCTTGATATTCTTCTCTAATTTGATTTCCTCTTGAAGATCGTACACAACCCCGTCGATCTTAACCCTGCCGTAACCGCTTTTTTTGTAAGCGTTGAGCTCTTTGACGTATTCCCCTTTTCTGCCGCGCACTACGGGCGCGTTAACGAGGATCTTACTTCCCTCAGGCATTGCCATGACCTGATCGCAAATCTCGTCGACCGTCTGACGACGAATAACACGGCCGCATTTCGGACAGTGCGGCTCACCGATTCTCGCAAACAAAAGACGGAAATAATCGTACACTTCCGTAACCGTGCCCACCGTGGAGCGGGGATTGCGTGAAGTGGTCTTTTGATCGATCGAAATCGCAGGCGACAGCCCCTCAATGCTTTCCACGTCGGGTTTTTCCATCTGCCCTAAAAATTGGCGGGCATACGAGGACAAACTCTCTACGTACCGTCTTTGCCCTTCCGCGAACACGGTATCGAAGGCAAGCGTGGATTTCCCGCTACCCGACAAACCCGTCAAAACAGTCAATTTGTTGCGCGGAATCACCACGTCAATATTTTTTAAATTATTCTCTTTTGCACCTTTAATAACAATATTCTCTTGCATATTTTTTACCTTTCATCTCGTACATGGTATCTTCTTTTGGATTTTAACTCGTCCCGCACCTCACAAGGAACAACGTCCCTTAAGACTTTATCGACTGCATTATTTCTGAGCTTTTCTTAAACGCAGTTTGAGTTCAGCAATTTTCTCCCTAATCTCGATCGCTCTTTCAAAATCAAGCTGACCGCTCGCAACTTTCATCAACGCCTTCAGCTTTTCGATTTCGTCGGGGATATCCTGCATCTTGATATCGTCGTCCGTCTTTTTCTTGGTAATATTCAGGGTAGATTTTACCTCTTTGATGATCGTCTTTGGAATAATGCCGTGTGCCTTGTTATACTCGTCCTGCACCTTTCTGCGGCGTTCCGTCTCCCCGATCGCCCGCTTCATACTGTCGGTGATCACGTCGGCATACATAATGACTCTGCCCTCGCTGTTACGCGCCGCACGCCCGATCGTCTGTATCAACGCCGTATCACTACGCAAAAAACCTTCCTTGTCCGCGTCCAAAATCGCAACCAGTTTGACCTCGGGCAAGTCCAACCCCTCTCTTAATAGATTGATACCGCAAAGCACGTCAAACTCGCCAAGGCGCAACCCATTGACGATGTCAATACGCTCTAAGGTATCAATGTCACTGTGCATATATTTGACCTTGACGGAATGCTCTTTCAAATAGTCGGTCAACTCCTCCGCCATACGCTTGGTAAGGGTAGTAATCAAGACCCTGCCCCCCTCGTCCGTCACTTTTTTAATCTCGGAAAGCAGGTCGTCAATCTGACCTTTCGTCGGTTTTACCGTAATCAACGGATCGAGCAAACCCGTCGGACGAATAAGCTGTTCCACCCTTTGTCCTGCCTGCTCCATCTCATAGGGCGCAGGAGTTGCGGACACGCATATCATCTGTGGTACACGTGCGTCAAATTCCGCAAAAGTCAGAGGACGGTTATCAAACGCAGAGTTCATTCTGAACCCATATTCCACCAAATTCTTCTTTCTCGACAAATCCCCGTGATACATCGCGCGGATCTGCGGAATCGTCATGTGGCTCTCGTCAATGAACACCAAAAAGTTTCCCGAAGGGAAATAATCAAGCAGAGTGAACGAAGGCTCGCCAGGTTGTCTGCCGTCAAAATATCGGCTGTAGTTTTCAATACCGCTACAATACCCGATCTCTCGCATCATCTCAAGATCGTGTTCGGTACGCTGTTTCAAACGCTGTGCCTCGAGGATTTTTCCGCTCTCTTCAAAGGCGCGCACCTCTCCCCGCAGGTCCTCTTCTATCATAGCCAAAGCTCCGCGCAGTTTTTCCGTACCCACCGCATACTGACTGGCAGGGAATATGGCAACGTGCGAGAGTTCGTTTAACCGATTTCCAGTCAATGCTTCCACCTCGTAGATCTTTTCGATCTCGTCCCCGAAAAACTCCACGCGAATTGCTACCTCAGAGTTGGACGCAGGGAAAATCTCCAACGAATCGCCGCGAACACGGAACGTAGAACGTTTAAAATCGGTATCGTTGCGGGCATACTGCAATTCAATTAGCTTGCGCATCAGGGCGTTTCTTTCCCATTCCATACCAGGGCGCAAAGAAAGGGACAAACGGAAATATTCTTCAGGCGCGCCCAGCCCGTAAATGCAGGACACCGACGCCACAACCAGTACGTCCTCCCGCTCCATCAACGAGCCCGTCGCACTGTTTCTCAGTTTGTCGATCTCGTCGTTCATACTCAGGTCTTTTTCAATATAGGTATCCGTCGAGGGGATATAGCTTTCAGGCTGATAATAATCGTAATAGGAGACGAAATATTCTACGCGGTTTTCAGGGAAAAACTCCCGAAACTCATTACAAAGCTGCGCCGCCAAGGTCTTGTTATGGGCAATGACCAAAGTCGGACGGTTGACGTTTTTGATGACGTTCGCCATGGTAAACGTCTTACCGCTGCCCGTTACACCGACCAAAACCTGCGTACGAATCCCGTCTAAAACCCCTTCCGTCAGCTTTTCAATCGCCTGCGGCTGATCCCCCGTGGGCAAGAAGGGCGCGTGTAATTTAAATTCCATTTTTTCTCCTTCGAAGACGGCAAACGCGGCTTCTTGCAAACATTTGTTTATATTATACCACTTTCGCCTATAAAAGTAAAGAAAATGAACGGATATTTTTAAAATATCCGTTTCAAAAGTAACCCGACCAAAAACGCAACGACCGCAGATGCCACCGCCCACAACAGTTTGACCGCAAAATCCCGCCGCATCTGTACGTAATAGCGCTTGTACGCATAACCGTTTGCACGCAAGGAAATGACGTACATTTTCTCCCCTTTCCGCTCGGAAGAGAGCAGTTCAAAATAATTATCCAGCGCAAGCTCGTTCATAATTCTTTCCAGTGTTTCTTCCGTAAACCCTTTTTTGGACGGCAACAAAGACAAAAGTTCGCTCGGGGAAATCAAACAGATCCCTTTTTCACAGCAAAGAGAGTAAATCGCATTCATGACTTCGTTTTCTTTCCTGCTTAGCATTTTCCCCCTCCGTTTTGCCTTATTTTACCGTTCAACGCATACCTGCCCTGCCCGTTTCACCTTTTTCCGTGTTAGTATTTGCATATTTATTCCCTTTCATTCGCAGAAAGAATTCCCCGTTTAATCCACTTGCTTAACAAAATCCCACTTTTTACGCTCGTATGCTTTCTTTTTTTTAAACTTTATGATATAATAAAGATAGCGATGCGCGTACGCGCGGCGCAAACCCTTAAAGGAGAACTATATGCCCGCCATCTATGCGCATCTTCGTTTTGGCGAAGAAGTGGGGAAATTGCTACCCATGCCCTTCCAAAATCTTTTATCGGAATACCCCGAAGCGTTCCGCCTCGGCACGCAAGGCCCCGATATTTTATTCTACCATCATCCTTTAAAGAAAAACGATATCCGCAAACGCGGCACCTTTCTGCATACTCTTTCAGGTGAAAATTTTTTTACCGAACAAGCAAAAAAACTCTCTCTTTCAGATGGTGACTTAGACGGCATTTTGAGCAAAAACGGCGCCCTCGCTGCATATACTTGCGGATTTTTATGTCATTATACATTGGATACGCTGTGTCATCCCTTTATCGACGAACATTCCTGCGAGGCAGTTTCCCACGGAAAGATAGAATCAGAATTCGACAAATATATCTTAAGAAAGGACGGAAAGCCCATTCGCGGATACAATACGGCAAGCGTGATCAGCGGCGAAAACGGCACACAAGAGGCGTGCTCCGTCATGGTGGACGTCCCGCAAAGCAATATCGCCGTATCCATAAAAACCATGCGTAAAATCAACGGCTGGTTTTCCAAAAAATGCGAACTGTTCCACACCTTTATGCATCTTATCATGAAAATTGCGAAGATGGAGAGAAAGTTCGGGGATATGTTCCTGCATAAAAAAGACGCCCCTTTATGCACGCCCTTAAACGAAATCCTCTACGAGAAATTCAACGACGGCACGGAGCAGGCGGCGTCTTTTATCCAAAGCTATTTTGAAAATTTGCCCCAAATCGCAAAAACGGGCAGTATTGAAAACGATTTTTTCCGCTATAATTTCAGCGGTATAAAATAAGGGAGAACCTACATATGCAAAAATCTACCACAAAAGTTCCTTTCACTAAGAAGGAGAAGAACTGGATTTTGTACGACGTGGCGAACTCTGCGTATACGTTGCTTGCAACGGCATTGCTCGCTTTCTACTTCGATTTCCTTTCTCCTTCCGAGAGCTTGACGACGGTATGGGGTTTTGTCAACGTCATCGTAACCGTAATCGCCGTTATCCTTTGCCCTATCCTGGGCACGTACGCGGATTTCAGTAAAAAACACAACGTGTTTTTGGTTTGCGCGGAAATCGGTATCGTGGGCTGCGCCTTGCTCTCCGTCTTTAGTACCATGTCCACCCTGCCTTTTGCGGGAATCCTGTTCTTGATTATGTACGTCATTACCGAAGTTGGGTATACTTCCGCAAACGTATTCTACGATTCGATGCTCGCAGACGTTACGACGGACGAAAGAATGCATAAAGTCTCCGCAAACGGTTATGCTTGGGGCTATATCGGGAGCTGTATTCCTTTCATTATCTGCCTTGTACTGTACGTACTCGGCGATATGGTTTTGGTGGAAAAAGTCGGCGACGTCGTCCATAAACCTTATCTTGGACTTGCCTATTCCCTCTGCTGTTTGATTACCGCAATTTGGTGGCTCATCTTTACCATGCCCCTGCATAAGAGCTATCAGCAGAAACATTTCTTACCCAAGCCTAAAAAGCCTATCAGAGAAACTTTCCAACGTTTGGGGTCTGTATTTAAGGAACTCGCAAAAAATAAGAAAGCCCTCTTCTTCCTGATTGCGTATTTCTTCTATATCGACGGTGTACATACGATTATTAAAATGGCAATGACGATCGGGAAGGATTTGCAGTTCGAGAACTTCGGCACGGTAAAACTGGTCATTGCGTTGTTCGTTACCCAGATCGTTGCTTTCCCGTTTGCAATTCTGTTTGGAAAGCTTGCGTCTAAATACAAATCCAACAAACTGCTGATCGTCTACATCGGTGCGTATATGGCGATCGGGGTTTTGGCGGTCTTCCTCCGTCAAGAATGGCAATTCTGGGCGATGGCTGTGGGCGTCGGTATGTTCCAAGGCGGTATCCAAGCAATGTCCCGCTCCTATTTCACAAAGATCATTCCTACGGAAAAATCGGGAGAATTTTTCGGAATTTACGATATTTTCGGCAAGAGCGCGGCGATCGTTGGCGTTGGCTTGATCTCCCTGCTTAGCGGTATCTTCCCCTTGGCAGAAGGTACTTGGATCAATATCGCGCTGATTCCTCTTCCCATCTTATTCCTCCTTGGTTTGGCATTCTTCTTTGTTTCTATGAAAGTCCCTGCCGATAAGGACAGCGCACTCGCACAAGAAGAGGCAACCTTGGAATAATTATCCGTAATCTCATACATGGTATGCCTATTTTAATGAAATTATAATAAAAACCGCTCGGTTGCAAGTCTGCAACCGAGCGGTTTTTCTTTCCTTTTTTATAAAGCCGCAATCACTTCAACCTCAACCAAAACGTTCTTCGGTAAGGTTTTTACTGCCACGCAGCTGCGTGCAGGTTTGGTGGTGAAATATTTTGCATACACGCTGTTAAACGCCGCAAAATCGCCCATATCCGCCAAAAAACAAGTGGTTTTAATCGCTTTTTCAAAACCGCTGCCTGCCGCCGTTAAAACCTCTCCAAGATTTTTCATGACCTGCTCGGCTTGTTCTTCGATTGTCACCGCTTCAATGTTTCCGTTTGCGGGGTTGATGGGAATTTGTCCCGAAGTAAATACCATGCCGTTACATACGATCGCCTGCGAATACGGTCCGATTGCCGCAGGTGCTTTTTCCGTCGCTACTTTCTTGATTTCCATGATTTTTTTTCTCCTTACATTAATTTGAACCCGTGCGCACGCAATGCATTACGGATCTGTGCAATATGCTCGTAATTTCTCGTTTCCAAAACAATACGCAAATAACAACCGTTGACGTCCGTACCCTCGTTGGAACGTTCATGACGAACGGAAGTTACGTTGCCGCCAAGCTCTGCAAGCACCTGCACGACGTCTCTCAACTGACCGGGTTTATCAGGCAACTCGATCGTCAACTGACAGCTTCTTCCCGACATCAGCAACCCGCGGTTGATAACGCGCGAAAGGATCGTTACGTCGATATTACCGCCCGACAACAGACATACCGTCTTTTTGTTCGCTACGTCTATCTTCCCAAACATCGCCGCCGCGACCGATACCGCGCCTGCACCCTCGGTAACCAGTTTATGCTGTTCCATCAACGCCAAGATCGCCGCGGAAATTTCATCATCCGTTACCGTAACGATACCATCTACGTATTTTTGACAATATTCATAGGTCAGTCTTCCAGGTTTTTTCACCGCGATACCATCCGCAATCGTGGCGACCGCAGACAATTCTTCTACAACACCGTGCTGTACGGACAATTTCATGGACGGCGCGCCTTGCGCCTCTACCCCGTATACTTTGACGTTGGGTTTCAGCTGTTTCATGGCATACGCGATCCCCGAAATCAAACCGCCACCGCCAACGGGTACAATCACCGCTTCCACGTCAGGGAGCTGTTCCACAATCTCCAGCGCGATCGTCCCTTGCCCCGCGATTACGTCGTCATCATCAAAGGGATGTATAAAAGTATATCCCCTCTCGTCGCGAAGTTCCAAAGCACGCTTGTACGCATCATCGTACACACCTTTTACCATGCAGACTTCCGCGCCGTAGCTCTTGGTCGCCTCCACCTTAGAAATCGGCGCGCCGTCAGGCAGACAGATGACCGATTTGATACCGTTCTTCTTCGCCGCCAACGCAACCCCTTGCGCGTGGTTCCCCGCAGAGCAGGCAATAACGCCGCATGCTTTTTCCTTTTCCGTGAGACGGGTCATTTTATAGTACGCGCCGCGCAGTTTGAACGAGCCCGTAACCTGCAAATTCTCCGTCTTTAAGTACAATTCTGCGCCTTTACGCAGCTTCGGCGCATACAGAACGTCCGTTTTTAAAGCAACGCCTTTTAACGCCTCACTCGCCTTATATACGTCTTCTAACGTAATCATATTCTTCCTCCCGATAACAAACTATTGACAAACTGCTCTGCGCATCTTGCGGAGCGGCTTCCTTTCCTAAGCGCAAATGCCTCTGCCTGCACCTCTAATTCCTTTTCTTCCATCTGTACGTCAAAACGTCTTGCCAGTTCCTTTACAATGGTCAAATACAACGCCTTGTTGGGTTTGGAGAAGAGTACGGTCAGCCCGAAGCGCTCGGATAAAGACAGCGTTTCCTGCAACGTATCGTTGCGGTGTACGTCGTCCCCCTCCCTGTCCCCAAAGCTCTCCTTGATAATATGCCGACGGTTACTGGTCGCATAAATGAGCGCATTGTCCGACATCGCACTGGCAGAACCCTCCAACGCCGCCTTTAACATACTGAAATTATCGTCGTTTTGATTGAACGAAAGATCGTCGATAAAGATAATAAATTTTAACGGATTGCCATTGATGCGCCCCATCACTTCGGGTAAAAAACGAAGCTGGTCTTTTCTCAGCTCGATTAGGCGCACTCCGTCACGGAAAAATTCGTTAGCGATCGCCTTGACCGTAGAGGATTTCCCTGCGCCTGCGTCACCGCACAAAAGCACGTTTGCCGCAGGTCTGCCCTCGATAAACGCGCGAGTATTCGCCACTACTTTTTCACGTTCTTCTTCATATCCCACAAAGTGCGACATTCGTATCTTATCCGCACTGGAAATCGCCTCCAGACGTTTTTCGTCCGTGAAACGGAACATGCATTTGGTGGAGAAAATACCGTACCCATGTTTGCGAATATTACGCAATCTTTCCTCGTACAGTAGGGGCAGGTATGCGTTGAACGAAGAAAAATTAGGCAATTCCGCCTCGTTACAGTCCATATCCACAGCAAAATCCATGCACGTCAACGCCGCGAATTCGGAAAGAATATTCAACTCCCTTTCCAGACTGGCTTTGATACAAGCCGCCACGTTCGTACCTTCCGCGCAAGCCTTGATATATACGTTTTCGTCTGCAAGCACGACCTCTTTGACAAGCTCCGTCAAAGATCCGCCGTGGTTGTAAATCTCCGCGACAAACTGCGCGTATGCATCCACTTTCCCCATCTTCGTATCCTGTTTGCAATATTCCCCAAACAGCGAAAAGACGGGGTGAGAGAACACTCCGCGAAATACGGCGCAAGAACACAGCCGTCTATGCAGTTGTTGTAATCTATTTTCCATACGCCCTCCTTGGCGCCACGTAAAAACCGATTATAACGCCTCGATGATTTTATTCGTCATTTCCACAGTGGTAAGGCTCTCGCCGCCATGCGCCAAATCGGCTGTTCGGTAGCCTGCCTCCAACACTTTATCTACTGCCATAACGATTGCCTCGGACGCCGCCGTTTCATCAAACGCATACAACAGCATCATTGCCGCTGACAGAATCGTTGCAATCGGATTGGCTTTGTTTTGTCCCGCAATATCGGGCGCGGAGCCGTGGATAGGCTCGTACAAACCGCGTTTTCCCTCGTTCAAGGACGCGGAAGGCAACATACCGATCGAACCCGTGATCTGCGAAGCTTCGTCCGAGAGGATATCCCCGAACATATTGCTCGTTACCACTACGTCAAATTGCGACGGGTTTCTAACCAGCTGCATCGCCGCATTATCCACCAACATATCGTTGACCTCTACGTCGGGATATTCTACAGCGATTTCATGAACGATTTTTCTCCAAAGACGAGAAGTTTCCAACACGTTCGCCTTATCAATGCTCGTCAACTTTTTACGGCGTTTTCTTGCCGTTTCAAAAGCTACGCGAACAATACGTTCAATCTCCATACGGCTGTAGCTTTCTGTGTCGTACGCCTCTTCGCCGTATTTTCCCTCGCGATAACCGCGATCCCCGAAATAAATACCTCCCGTCAGCTCTCTGACGATCATAATATCAAATCCGTTCGCCACGATATCCTCGCGCAAAGGACATTCTCCTTTTAACGCAGGGTATAATTTTGCAGGGCGCAGGTTTGTAAACAAACCCATCGCCGCGCGAATCCCAAGTAGCGCCTTTTCAGGACGGACGTTTCCAGGCAGAGTATCCCATTTCGGACCGCCTACCGCGCCGAGCAAAACACTGTCCGACGCCAAACACCCATCTACCGTTTCTTGAGGCAACGGCTGCCCGCAAGCGTCAATCGCCGCGCCGCCGATTAAATACGGGGTAAACGTAAACCCAATCTTGAACTTTTCTCCAACCGCCTCCAAAACACGGACTGCGCTTTCTACGATTTCAGGGCCGATACCGTCCCCTTTCAATAAACCGATTTTATAATTTTTCATATTCATCTCGTACCTGCTACCCCTCTCTTATTTTATCGAACCGTTTTTAATCGATTCGACCAAGCCGCCGTTTTCAATGATTTTCTGGATAAACGCAGGGAAGGGCTGGGTGGTAAAGCTCTTACCGCTCGTACGATTGTAGATCACTCCTTGATCGAGATCCGCCTCGACGATATCACCGTCTTTGATCCCGTCTACCGCCTCGGGACATTCGATAATCGCCAAGCCGATGTTGATGGAATTACGGTAAAAGATACGTGCAAAGCTACGCGCGATTACAAGGGAAATACCGCTTTCTTTGATCGCGATCGGCGCATGTTCGCGAGAAGATCCGCAACCAAAGTTGTATCCTGCCACCATGATATCGCCCTTTTGGACTTTATTCACAAAATCCTTGTCGATATCTTCCATACAATGGGATGCAAGTTCCTTTTTATCGCTGGTATTTAAGTAGCGAGCAGGGATAATAACGTCCGTATCTACGTTGTCGCCGTACTGAATGACTTTTCCTGTAAATTTCATATTCTCACCTCACTCCGCAATCGTCAAAGGGTCTGCAATCTTGCCCAAAATCGCACTTGCCGCAGCCACCGCAGGAGACGCAAGGTATACCTCGGAATCCACGTGCCCCATACGCCCGACAAAGTTTCTGTTCGTTGTCGCAACAGCGCGTTCGCCTGCAGCCAAAATGCCCATATAACCACCCAAACAAGGCCCACAGGTAGGCGTTGAAACAACGCAGCCCGCCTCGATGAAGATCTTCAAAAGCCCGTTCTCCATCGCTTTCATATAGATATCTTGCGTTGCGGGAATGATGATTGCGCGGACGCGTTTTGCCACTTTTCTGCCCTTTAAAATCATCGCCGCCTCTTCCAAGTCCTTATAATGACCGTTGGTGCAAGACCCAATGACAACCTGATCAATCGCGATATCGCCGATTTCGTCAAACGTCTTCGTGTTTTCAGGCAAGTGCGGGAATGCAACGGTGGATTTGATCTGAGAAAGATCAATTTCGTACGTTTCGTCGTATACCGCGTCCTCATCTGCTTTGTAGGCAACGATTTCTCTATCCGAACGTTCTTTTACGTAACGAATTGTTTCCTCGTCCACCTCGAAAATGCCGTTCTTTGCGCCTGCTTCAATCGCCATATTAGAGATGGTCAAACGATCGAAAATCGTCAGGGATTTAACCCCTTCTCCCACGAATTCCATGGATTTGTATAACGCGCCGTCCACACCGATTTTACCGATGATATGTAAAATCACGTCCTTGCCCGACACGTATTTATTGAGTTTGCCTTTGAGTACGAATTTGATGGCGGAAGGGACCTTAAACCAGGCTTTACCCGTCGCCATACCGCACGCCATATCCGTCGATCCAACGCCCGTGGAGAACGCGCCGAGCGCGCCGTACGTGCAAGTATGAGAGTCCGCCCCGATCACAACGTCACCGGGTACGACCAGACCTTTTTCTGGCAGGAGTGCGTGTTCGATACCCATTCTGCCAACGTCGTAGAAGTGGGTTACTTCGTGTTTGTCGCAAAAATCGCGGCACATTTTGCATTGAACTGCTGCTTTAATGTCTTTGTTGGGCGCGAAATGGTCCATGACCATCGTTACTTTGTCTTTGTCGTATACTTTATTCGCACCGATTTTTTCAAATTCTTTGATTGCAACGGGAGAGGTGATATCGTTTCCCAAAACTCTGTCAAGGGAAACGAGGATCAATTGTCCTGCCTCCACCTCCTCAAGTCCTGCGTGCGCCGCAAGGATCTTTTGCGTCATTGTCATTGACATAATTCTTTTTTCTTCCTCTCTTATTTTTTATTTGATTTTTAAAAAATGTCGTTTGTATAGCCGCTGAATTGAAACAGTTCAACCGAGGTCGGTTCGTAACTGGTCACAGCGGTTGCGCGATAGCGCCAGGTGCTTTGGCCGCCGATGGACTCGATCGAGTCGCTCGCCGAGCCTAATGCGTTATGATCTGCGTCATAGAGCATTAGAGTGATATCAATCCAGTCCCAAGTCCTTTCGCCGTTGTTCTTTGCAATGCCTTCGACAACGACTTCGTAGCCCTGAAGTTCGTCACTGTACGTATAGGACAGCGTGGGTTCGGTGACGAGAACGAAAGAATCGTTTGGATTGTTCAACTCTTTGTCGATCAGCACGCCGAGTGTGATACAGCTTGAAAACGTGCAAACGGTTAAAATGGATACGATGATTAGCGCCAGTGATTTGATAATCTTTGTCTTCATTTCTTAATCCCCTTTTATTTTTTGTCTTTATAAATAACTTGGTTTTGAAACCAACCTGACGTTGGACGCAGACTTAGTGTCTTTTCACTCGTTTTTGTAGGTAGCCTCGTTTTGAAACCAACCTGACGTTGGACGCAGACTTAGTGTCTTTTCGTTCGTTTTTGTAGGTAGCCTCGTTTTGAAACCAACCTGACGTTGGACGCAGACTTAGTGTCTTTTCGTTCATTTTTGTAGGTAGCCTCGTTTTGAAACCAACCTGACGTTGGACGCAGACTTAGTGTCTTTTCGTTCGTTTTTGTAGAGAGCTGCGTATTGAAACTGGATTATGCGAAGCTGCATTACTTTGGTAAAACGACGGAGATACGAGCAGTTCAAGGAAGGCGCGTATTTTTCGCAGGGAGTGTACTGAAGCGTACACGACCAAGAAAAAACGTAAGCCTGACGCCGAAATGCGAAGTATATACGTCGTTTTAAGTTTGAAGTTTTACTTGTTTATGATAGCACCCTTATCCGCCGAACTAACCTGCTCTGCATACCTTTTCAAATAACCAGAGACTTGTTTCTTCTTTAAGGGCATTTCCGCTTTACGACGAGCAAGCTCTTCATCGGAAACTTTCAAATGAATACTGTAATTAGGGATATCAATGGAGATAATATCCCCATTCTTAACGTAAGCGATCGGACCACCCGAAACCGCTTCGGGAGAAACGTGTCCGATGGACGCGCCGCGCGTTGCGCCCGAGAAACGTCCGTCCGTGATCAAAGCGACGTCTTTATCCAAGCCCATACCTGCAATAGCAGAGGTCGGAGAAAGCATTTCGCGCATACCAGGCCCACCTGCAGGCCCCTCGTAACGAATCACCACCACGTCACCTTTGACAATCTTGCCGCCGTAGATCGCCGCGATACATTCTTCCTCGCTTTCAAAGACCTTGGCAGGGCCCTCATGCACCAGCATTTCAGGCGCGACCGCCGCACGTTTTACCACACAGCCGTCGGGTGCTAAATTCCCTTTGAGTACCGCAATACCGCCCGTTTTTCCAAAGGCGTTTTCGGGTTTTCTGATCACCTCTTCGTCCAGGTTTTCCACCCCTTCGAGGTTCTCTTTCATCGTCTTCCCAGTGCAGGTCATGACCGAAGTATCCAACAGCCCCAGAGTCTCTAACTCTTTCAAAACCGCTTGCACGCCGCCTGCCTCGTTCAGGTCTTCCATATAGGTAGGCCCTGCAGGTGCAAGGTGACAAAGGTTGGGGGTCTTTTCGCTGATTGCGTTCACTTCGTCCAGATCAAACGTAACGCCGCATTCGTTGGCAATCGCAGGCAAATGGAGCATGCTGTTTGTCGAACAACCCAATGCCATGTCCGCGGTAATTGCGTTTTTGATTGCCGCCGCCGTCATGATATCGCGAGGACGGATATTCTTTTTCACGAGTTCCATCACCTGCATACCTGCATGTTTCGCAAGCTCAATACGCGCAGAATAAACCGCAGGAATCGTGCCGTTTCCACGCAAGCCCATACCCAAAACTTCCGTCAAACAGTTCATGGAATTTGCCGTGTACATACCCGAACAAGAACCACAGGTAGGACATACCTTTCTCTCAAACTCGGTGAGCTGTTCCTCATTGATTTTGCCTGCCGTGTACGCACCAACCGCCTCGAACATACTGGAAAGGGAGCGTTTTTTACCGCCCACGCGCCCTGCAAGCATCGGCCCGCCGCTGACAAAGACGGTGGGGATATTCAATCTCGCCGCCGCCATTAAAAGCCCGGGCACATTTTTATCGCAGTTGGGAATCATGACCAAACCGTCAAACCCATGCGCCATAACCATTGCCTCGGTCGAATCGGCGATCAAGTCACGCGTAACGAGGGAATATTTCATCCCCGTATGCCCCATGGCAATCCCGTCGCAAACGGTG
>SVIT01000032.1 GCA_015069365.1 Clostridiales bacterium
TGCGTATCGAAAAATAGGCGATGCCCTACTTGGGCATCGCCTATTTTTTGGTGCGGATGAAGGGACTTGAACCCATACGGAGTTACCCACAGGAACCTGAAACCTGCGCGTCTGCCAATTTCGCCACATCCGCTTATTTCTCGGAATCGAAGAAACCTTATATTTCTTCGATTTCCGTCTTTTGTAATGTTTTGTCCTTACGTTCTATTCGCCAGGCTTTTCCGCCGCTACTAACACTGCCTACGATTTTTCCATCGTCTATCACCAGTGCCGCGTTATCTTCTATCCCGTAAGCACAGTCGTAATTATAGCATACAATTTTATCGAAGTCAAGCATTCTTGCGCCATAATGCGGAGAAATTATACCTTTTATCCACTTTAATCCCTCGTACATCGCGTACTTCTCGTCGCCCGTTACCGAAGTGGAATCGGTATAAATATCCGAAAACCAACAGATCGCCCCTGCCGATAAACCAGCGATAATCACGCCGCGTCGATACGCTTCTTCGATCAAGGACAATAAGCCCGTTTTCTTCCAGTGTTCGATCATAAACACCGTGTCGCCTCCGCCCACGTAGATTACGTCTGCCTTTTCAAACTTCGCCCGCATTTTCTCCATATCCACGTCCTTAAACACCGTCAACGCAACGTCCGTCTTAACGTTGAACACCCCCGTGTAGACTTTGTGGAAGGTATTGTAATAGGGCATATAATCGTGACTCGCGGTTGGAATAAACAACGCGTTGGGACGGTTCTCCCCCGCGTGTTCTTTGGCAAGCGCAACAATATATTCGTCTATCTTTATCGTCGTGCGTTCGCGAAGTTCCCCGCCGCCGATCGCTATAATCTTTCCCATATTATTTGCTGTATTTCTCTTCAATTGCCTTGATCTTGGCAATTCTTCTGTCATGACGTTCGCCCCCCTCGTATTCAGAGGTCAAAAACGCATGAACAATCTCTTCCATCATGCCCACGCCAATTACCTTTTCCCCAAATGCGATCATGTTCGCATCGTTATGATAGCGGGTGTACTTAGCACAATATACGTCGTGACAATGCGCACAACGGATCCCAGGGACTTTATTCGCTACAATCGAAACACCAATCCCAGACGAGCATACCACAATCCCCCTTTCACATGCGCCGCTTGCAACAGCTTCTGCCGCCTGCACCGCATAATCGGGATAATCGCAAGAATCGTTCGTATACGTCCCAAAATCTTCCACTTCATGTCCGTTCTTCTTCAAATACGCAATCATTGCGTTTTTCAAATTCAATCCACCGTGATCACATGCAACTGCAATTTTCATAATCTTCTCTCCTTTTTATGTATCAAACTTTCTTAGGTCTGCCTCGTTTCTTTGGCGGTGTACTCGCCTTTTCTACCGCTTTTTTCGTGGGTGGCAGAGCGTATGCGCGGAGGTTTAATTTATCAATCAACGCGTACATACCCCCCTCCAACAGCCGATAAACATACCGATACGCCTCGATATCCTTACCATAGGGATCGGGCACGTCATACCCCACGAGTTCCGCAAAGGAATATACGTTGTTCTCTACCTCTTCCGCGCCGCTTTTACGCAGAACGTTCCAACGCATATCCATCAAAAAGTCGCTGTGTTTTTCCGTCATGCAGACGAAAATAAACGCTTCTTTCAACAGTTTTTCGGTGATCGGTGCAGAGAGGAATTTTCCCGTTTCAATCCCGTTTTCCGTTAAAACTTGGGCGGATTTCGGGTTCATAGTATCCCCTTTCTTTGCTGATACCCCTGCGGAAACCACCTTAAAACCACGCAGTTTTTTCTTTTTTAAAGCTTGTTTTAGCAAATATTCTGCCATAGGAGAACGACAAGTATTTCCCGTACAAACGAAAACGATTTTTTTCAGCTTTGCCGCCGCCATTGCCGTACCTCCTCTTTCGTAAATTAATGCTCAATATCCACCGATACGCACGCTTTTCTCAATCGGTTTAAAACGCCTTTCATAACCCCATCCGTCTTTTTCGGTTCGATCGCAATCATGAAATCGCAAACCTTTTCCGCCTCACGAAGCAAACCGTACAAACGTGCCGCCATCTCTTTTTCCGTTTCCCCTAAATCAAGAAAAACAACATTCTCCTTTTCAAACGTCTGCAACACGTCCTTTTCTGCAAGCACCGCGACCTTTGTGCCGCGCGCACACTCTTGTTCAATCAAAGAACTTGCCTTGTCCGTCTCCTCCACCGTAAACAGTGCCGTACGGCAGCGCGGAGAGTAATGCTTGTACAAAACCCCAGGGCTTTTAACCTTTTCGCCTTTCTTTAAATCGGGAGTATATTCCCCGCACGCCCCTACCATGTCCGCGATCATTTCACGCGTAATCAGTCCTGGACGCAAAATCACGGGGATTTCGCCCGTCACGTCACAGACGGTACTTTCAATTCCTCCAACACATTCTCCGCCGTCTAAAATCAAAGGAATTTTCCCCTCAAAATCCTCATAGACGTGTTCCGCTGAAGTAGGACTGACGTGCTTAGATAAATTCGCGCTAGGCGCAACGATGGGAATATCCATCTCCTTTAAGAGCGCCTGCGCGCCCTCGTGAGCGGGAATCCGCACGGCAAGGGTATTCAAACCGCACGATACGTACGGACTGACCTTACCAGTCGAGGGATAGACCAAAGTCAACGGCCCAGGCAAAAACGCCTTTCGAAGCGCCGCCGCATACGGGGGATCGTAATCGATAATCCTCGACAAATCGTATTCCGCATGCACGTGGGCAATCAAGGGATTGTCGTTCGGGCGCCCTTTTACCTCGAATATCTTTTTCACGGCGCCGTCGTCAAAAGCGTTACCGCCAAGCCCGTACACCGTTTCGGTGGGTATCCCCACCACACCCCCGTCCAAAAGTATTTTTTTCGCCTCTCTAATACTTTCTGGGGTAATCTTTTTAATCTCTGTTTTCATGACTGTATTATTCGAACGGCAATTCGTCGTCCATGCCTTTTAATTCCCCCTTTCTCAAAGGAGGTTCGGGGGGATAATAATCATCCTCGGGCGCTTCGTATTCTACGTCGTCGTCCAACGTCTGCACCGCGCGCGTGTATTCGGGAGGCTCTTCCTCGCGGTTTTGATCGTCCACGTCCACGAACTTGGTACATTCGCCGATAAAGCGCAGGGCAACGCGGCCCTGTTCGCCCCCTCTATGCTTTGCCAAAATCAAATCTGCCGCCCCCTTGACAATCTTACCAGACGCAAGCTCTTCCTGCGTTGCAATCGCTTCGGGACGGTTGATAAACATAACGATATCGGCGTCTTGCTCGATCGCACCCGATTCACGAAGGTCGGACAGCTGCGGTTCTTTCGACTGAATACGTCTCAGCTGCGACAGCGCGATAACAGGCACGCCTAATTCTTTCGCCATGATCTTCAAATCACGGGTGATGGAAGCGACTTCCTGCTGTCTGTTCTCCGCGCCTGCGAGGTTGGAATCCCCGCTCGACATCAGCTGGATATAGTCGATCATGATCATATCTACGCCGCCTGCCGTAGTCTTTAACCGACGGCATTTTGATAAAATCTGTGCAGGTGTGATTCTGGAAGAATCGTCGATAAAAATATTGCTCTTTTTCAGCTGATCGCCCGCAAGCATCAGCTTTTTCCATTCTTTCGCGGTCAAATTTCCGTCCAAAGCCTTTTGCATACTGACGTTGGCGTACGCACAAATCAATCTCTGTACGATTTCCGAACGGGGCATTTCCAAAGAAAATACCGCGCAGGTCTTGCCCGCACGAAGCGCCGCATGCTCAACGAGGTTCATGGCAAGCGACGTTTTACCCATACCGGGACGAGCAGCCAGAACAATGAGCGCACCCGGTTGCAGACCGTGCGTGATCTTATCCAGACGCTTGTAACCAGTCGGGATCCCCTTGAACGAGTTTGGATCCGATTGCAAAAGCTCGAACTTGTGCAAAACTTCACCGATAATATCCCCCTCGCCCATGCCAAGCAACGCAGAACGCTCTGACTGCTTAGAAATATCGTAGATACTCTTTTCGGCAAACGCCAACGCCGTCTGTTCGTCCGTGCCTTTCATAGACGTTTCGATAATCTTTCTGGACGCACGGATCAAACGGCGGTTCATGCTATCGCGCACTACGATCTCGTGATAGGATTTATAATTCGCCGCGGAAGGCATCAGCTGGGTCAATTCCGTAAGATATGCGATACCGCCCGCCTTTTCCAAGCTCCCCTCGCTCTCCAGCTCGTCCGAAACGGTAACAAGGTCGACAGGCTTTCTGGAATGGAATACCCGCTGCATTGCGCGCAGAATATATTTATGAGTCTCCTGATAAAAATCGTCTTCCGTCAGCTTTTCCACCAACTCGACCGCGATATCGTTATCAATCAACAGACAGCCTAACAGTGCCATTTCCGCATCGCGGTTATGGGGCATCGTATTCATATCGTTCGCCATTTTTTCTCCTTTACCATATAGCGTTCAACGCATACATGGGTACCTTAAATGTAAAAATTACCAAAAATTATAATAAGGATTTGAATTCTTCAAGGGTCGTCTTGAACTCTTCCATAGCCGCCTTGAAAGGTGCTTTCGTCGTCAAGTCCACGCCCGCCTTTTTCAAGATAGATACGGGATCATCGCAACCGCCCGAAGAAAGGAAACGGAAATAATCGTCCACAGCGGGCTGGCCTTCGCTCAAAATGCGTTTCACGATAGAAATCGCAGAAATAATACCCGTTGCGTATTTGTATACGTAGAATGCGGTATAGAAATGAGGGATTCTCGCCCATTCGTAAGCGATCTCTTCATCGTGGATAATCCCCTCACCATAATAATCCTTATTCAGCTGATAATAAACGGCGTTGAGCGAATCCTTGGTCAACGGTTCGCCTGCTTCCGCTTTGCCGTGAGCGATCTGTTCAAACTCCGCAAACTGCGTCTGGCGGAACAAGGTCGCGCGGATCATATCCATATAATAGTTCAAAAGATATTTTTTAAGATTCTTATCGTCCGTCTTTTTATACAGGTGCTTTAAGAGCAACACTTCGTTGACGGTACTTGCGATTTCCGCAAGGAAGATCGTATAATTCGCCTTTGCATAAGGTTGCGTTTCATTCGATTTGTAGGTATGCAGCGCATGACCCATTTCGTGTGCAACGGTGAAGATGTCGTTGGTCGTTTCTTGGTAGTTCAAAAGAACGTATGGATGGGTATCATAGACGCCTGAAGAATATGCGCCTGCGCGTTTTCCTTCCGTTTCGCAAACGTCGATCCAGCCCTCTTCTTTCCCCTTTCTCAAAAGGTTTTGATAATCTTCACCCAAAGGCGCAAGCCCCTCAATCACCAAATTGTACGCCTCTTCAAAGGGCAATTTGATGTCCGCATTGCTTACCAAGGGAACGTAGATGTCGTACATGTGCTGTTCCTTAAGTCCCGTTACTTCCTTCCTTAAGGAAATGTAATCATGCATAACGGGTAACGCCTCGTGTACGGCTTCAATCAGGTTTTCATACACGATGGGCGCGACGTCCTCACCGTGCAGCGCCATCTGAAGACAGCTATCATACTTTCTGACCGTCTTGTAGAAAATATTTTTCTTCACGTTGCCGTAATACGCCTGCGTGATCGAATCAATGAGCTTGATATATGCGCCGTAATATTTTTTGAACCATTCCTCGCGTTCTTCAGCATTCTCACCGTGAAGCACAACCCCGTAAAGGCCGTGACTCATGCGGGTTTCTTCCCCGTTCAAGCTCGCAGTGGGCAGATTGAGGTTAGCGTTATTCATCATCATGAATATCCCCTGAAAACCTCTCATAACGTCTCCACCCAAGGTCAACAGCCTTTCTTCCGCCGCACTTAATACATGCGCTTTGGAATCGGCAATCTTACGGAGCATATAATCGTAAGGCGCAAACTCGGGATCGTTGATAAAACCCTGCAATACCGCGTCGTCCAAAGAGGTCAATTCAGGTTCCATAAAGGAAAATTCCGCAAAAATCTTGGAGATTAATGCACCCACTTTTGCGTTTGCAGAGGTGTATTTTGCAATACGCAAATCCTCGTCGTTGCGCATGTGCGCATACAGATATAATTTTTCGATACGACGGGAGATTTGGTCGTTTAACCGCAAACAGTCAAGCAATACCTCACGCTGGCCGAGTTTTCCTTGAAATTTGGAAAAATCGTAGTTAGAATATTCCGCTTCAATCGCCGCATATTCCGCTTCCCATGCCTCGTCGGTCGCAAAAATATCCGACGCGCGCCATTTCAAATTTTCCGCAACATCTTTTCTTTCCATATTCTATCCTTCTTCCTTTTATCGATTTTCTGTTAATTTGAGGCTATGTCGCAGAGGTCGGTTGATTAGTGGTTTACCACGTTTTCATGAGAAAACTACAAGAAAGACAAACAGTACGCGAGGGCGCATACTCTCTGCGGTATGTAACCGAGCGCAATGCGCAGTATTTCGCAGTATTTTTCCGTCAAAAATCAACCGAGCGATGGGACAAAGCCTAGTTTTTAAAACTGTGGATCGGTGCAGGAATATTGCCGCCGCGATTGATAAATTTTGACGAATCGCAGTTATGCACGGGCATAACGGGCGCACGGCCGAGAAGACCGCCAAAACTAACCTCGTCGCCAACCCCTTTACCTGGCGCGGGAATAATCCGCACCGCCGTTGTCTTATTATTGATCATACCGATTGCCGCCTCGTCCGCAATCATCGCCGCAATCGTCGTTGCAGGCGTATCTCCAGGAATCGCAATCATATCCAACCCGACGCTGCATACGCAGGTCATTGCTTCCAACTTATCCAAGGTGATCTTGCCTTGTTCTGCCGCATGGATCATGCCAATATCTTCCGAAACGGGAATAAACGCGCCCGAAAGTCCACCAACGCGCGAGGACGCCATAACGCCACCTTTCTTGACTGCGTCGTTCAACATGGCAAGCGCAGCCGTTGTTCCGTGTCCACCGACACATTCAATCCCAAGCTCTTCCAATATCTGCGCGACCGAATCCCCCATTGCAGGCGTGGGCGCCAAAGACAAATCGACGATGCCGAATTCCGCATGCAAACGCCTTGCCGCTTCTTTCGCAACTAACTGTCCTGCACGCGTGATCTTGAACGCCGTGCGTTTGATCATTTCCGCCGCTTCCGTAAGGTCGGCGTCGGGGATTTGCTCTAAAGCGTGCTTCACAACGCCAGGTCCAGAAACACCTACGTTAATAACCGTATCCGCCTCGCCTACACC
This sequence comes from Clostridiales bacterium, assembly GCA_015069365.1. GTDB lineage: Bacteria > Bacillota > Clostridia > Christensenellales > Borkfalkiaceae > Scatosoma. The sequence goes on from SVIT01000032.1 coordinate 7,260, forward strand.
GTGGAAAGCACCAGCCATAAACGGATTGTCCTCCACCGCATTACAGAACGCCACCAGTTTCGCCGCGCCGATACCATCTTTATCTTTTGTAAGCTCTGCCGCCTCTTTGAATATCTCGCCGAGAAGTTTGACCGCTTCCATATTGATACCCGATTTGGTCGAGCCTACGTTAACAGACGCGCAAAGACGCTCAGTTGTAGCCAACACTTCGGGAATGGTGCGTATAAACGTCCGCTCGTACTCCGCCGTCGCCTTATGTACAAGCGCGGAATATCCTCCTAAAAAATCTATACCTAAGGTTGCCGCCGCTCGATCGAGCGCTTTACCGACTAAGGGAGCCTTTTCAGGGAACGCCGCCGTGATTAAGCTGACAGGAGTGACCGAAACACGCTTATTTACAATGGGAATACCGTATTCACCCGAAAGTTCCGCCGCCGTCTTGACGATATTTTCCGCCTTTCGGCAAACGAGATCGTACACCTTTTGCGCCGTTTCTTCCGCGCTGTCGCGGATACAACCAAGCAGGGATATCCCCATCGTGATCGTGCGGATATCCAAATGTTCTTTCTCCACCATTGCGATGGTTTCTAAAACGTCCTTGTTGCTAAACATACTTCTCTCCTTCCGTCAAAACCTAACAGGTCAAATGCTGTGCATTGCATTGAAAATGTCCTCGTGTTGCATATAAATCGCCATACCGATCTGTTTGCCCATCTCAAAACATTCCTTTGCCAAAACGGAAAGTTCTTCCTTTGTAGAAGAAATATCTACAATCATGATCATGGCAAAATACTCGCCCATGATCGTCTGCGAAATATCCTCAATATTTGCGCCCTTTTCGGAAAGAAAAGCGCTTACCTTAGCAATGATTCCTTTACTATCCTTGCCCGTTACTGTTACGACTGCTCTCATACCAAAATACTAAGCTCTCCTTTTTTCCTCATAAATAAAATCTACCGTTACTCTTCCGCAACGGTTTCCCCGTCTTCGGGTACGTAGTCTTCTTCGTAATCTTCCCCCTCGTCTTCCTCGTCGATTACCTCGAATTCCAAAGCGTGCTTTTCTAAAATTTCATACTGCAATACAAAATTGCTCTGTACGATATATTTCACGTAATCCCCGCTTTCAAAAGGAGGCAAAGGTTTTTCATTGTCCCAATACGCCTCGCGGTCCATCCATTCGCTCTTTTTCTTACTCCACGTCTCGAAAACACATCCCCAAACATCGATATTGTCCTTTTGCAAGCTCTTCTTTTCGAACGAGTAGAAATAATTTTTCTCCTCCTGTTTCATGCCTTCGGACAAATAGGTGAGCATCTTGAAATAACGGCGGGATCTGCTCCCTTTGATCGCAAGATAAGGAAAGGCAAATATAATATACAGCCCCGACGCGACGTAAACGAGTGCCTTAGGCAACGTCTGCGCGGGATCGTTATAAGGCAGACCCATATAATAGATCCACCAAGCAACGGAAAATATCAAATATACCGCCGTCACGATCCAAAATACCAAAAAAATCCTATTCTTCTGTTTATATGCCGACAAATAATCGGTATCGCTATATACGGAAACCATAGCCGCCTTTCCTTCCTACTTTTACTTTCATCTTGTACCTGCCCCCTATCTTTGGGGCAAAAATCTTATTTGTTATAAATGAACAGTACGCCCAACGTACCTCTGCCGCAGTGGCTGGTGATGATTGAACCTGCAACCGTTTCAATAATCTCGTCAAACTCGAACAATTCCTTTACCTTTTCTTTCGCCGCGTCTACCAACTCTTTATCCGCAGACGAATGGGTAACAAAACAACGGCTCTTATCGTAATTTGGATACTGCGCTTTCAAATCTTCCACGTACTGTTTGATGAGGAAAGACATTTTTCCCTTATACTTTTTACCAGGGATAAGCTGTCCGTCTTCCATGTAAATAAGGGGATGAATTTTGAACATGCTCGCCACGGTTTTTACCATGCCCGAAACTCTGCCGCCCTTGTGCAAATAATCAAGACTGTCGGGCACGAAAGAGGTGTTCACCCTGTCTCTCAACACAAGAATTTCCTTTTCAATTTCTTCCGCAGATTTGCCCTCGTCGCGCATATCCGCACTTTTCAAAACCAAAAGTCCCTGGCCCGAAGAAAGCGCCTTACTGTCGATGACGCGTACTTTACCGCCAAAGCTTTCCGCTGCCTGCTTTGCAAAATTATAAGAGCCAGAACTCTTGGAAGAAATGTTGAAATGTATCAGGCTGTCGTAACCCTCTAATTCCTTTTTGAAAAATTCTTCATATTCCCCGATACTGGGTGCGGCGGTCTTGGGTAAGACCTTAGTTTCATCTACAAATTTGAAAATGTCCTCAGGGGTGATATCCACACCGTCGCGGAATGCATTTTCGCCCAAATTTACCTGAAGAGGCATAATACCAATGTTTCTTTCTTTTATGAGATGGTTAAGATCGCAAGTGCTATCAGACGTAATACGAATAGCCATAATTTTTTTCTCCTATTTTATCAATTTTTATTGTGTGTTTCTTTTGTGTAATCTTATCTAAAAAATACTTTTTCAAGCGTTTCGGCGTGTTCGACCGCCCAATCAGGCACAACCCCGAAGACGTCCTCCGCCTTATATAATTTCCCGTCTAAATGCGAACCGCTCGGTTGATTGTAGCGGCTGTCACAACTATTGTTGCGGTTGTCACCGAGGAAGAATATCTCCCCCTCGCCTACCGTATACTCGCCAAAATCATACGCAGACGCGTTTAAATAATATGCGTACGGCTCGTCCAGAGCTACGTATCCGTCGCTGCCGCTGTACCAGATAAAAATCTGCCCGTCCTCGCATTTTACCTTATCGCCTTCCATCGCGATTAGGCGTTTTATAAGATATCCTCCTTTTATCGTCGTACACTCTGGGTAATTCCCAACGTAAACGACGATTATATCACCACGTTCCAAATCCTCCGTATTTTTGAGGTATTTCATAATCAATTTATCGCCGTGCTGCAACGTTTTATTCATAGACCCGCCGTCTATCTCCACGCCGCCGAAATTTCCCGTCCACCAACCGCGGAGCAGCATCAATAAAACGAGCACCAAAAGCAGAACGAAATACAGCCAAAAGCTCGTTCGTTCTCCTCTTTCACCCATTTTTAATTGATAAAGGTCGCTGTTTCTTAAATCCCTATCCATATCAACCTCTCTCCTGCCTTGCGTCCGTTGGTTATTTTCCGTCCGATTAATCTATCTTACAACCACAAAATATTCGTAATCGCGAACTCTTTTTCCTCTCCTGCGCAATCAAAAATCAATGCGCTGCCATTGTAAAAATTCTCCAGAGGCGTACCGCAAGTCTCCCCTTTGAAATCCGCCGCTTTCAAAATGATACGTTTCCATTTCCCGCCGCCTTTTACTTCTATTTCGCAGCTATAACGCTCCTGCTCCGATTCCACTGCGGCAACCTCGATCGAAATCTTCAGATCCTGCGTTTCCTGCGTGTATACGTCAAACTTTAGTAATGCATTCTCTTTCGGAATATATTTCGGAGAACTAATCTTATAGGTACGTATCCCGCCGACGGAATACGCCCCTTTAATATCTCCGTAACCGACCGAACTCTTCGGCACAGCTTCTCTTTCCAAGAATATCCCGCCGATCGAATAATCTTTATATTCGGCAATACCGAAACAGTCCATTTCCTGCCCAGAGAATATCTTATGGCTTCTAATCGCATTCGGGTTGGAATTTGCCAACTTTTTCGAAACGATCTTCGACATGACCCTAAAGCCATTGATGTATTTTGCATAGGCGAACACAAACACCGCCGTTGCCCCCTCAAAAGGCTTAATCACACAGCTCGTTTTGCCATTTTTTACCGTTCTGCCTTGCGTCCTATACACACGGCGCCATTCACGATATGCAGATTTTGTCTTGACGTCCGCCTCGGCATAATATACTCCTGCTTCTTCCAAGATACCTTCCTTATCGCATTCCACCTGTACTTCCAAGCCCTCGGCAGATTCCTTAATCGCAACGTTTAAGGTGTCGGGAATATAAATTTCTCTCCCCTTAAGGTTCTTTTCCAAGAACAAATCCATATCGGAAAGTCCGTTAGGTCCTATACAAGCCCCGCTGTTCGCAGAATAAGCCAACGCGTTTCCATCCGTGTTCCCGATTCGGGAATAGGTATCGTACGCTCGGTCGCAGTCAAACGTTTTATCCCGCAGAGAACAGAGCATTAAAACGGGACATTTTACGTACGGCGCGTAAGATTGCGCCTCTACCGCCGCAATATAGCGGTGTCTGTCATCGCTAAGGTCGTGCGCAACGTTGTTGCCGAATTTTGCAATATTTAAGAACGAACGCCAGCCTGCCGCATTGATAGGCACGCCGCATTTAATATCGGGCGAAAGCATCGTTTGCCAAGCAATCTCACCGCCGCGTCTTACACCGACAACCCCGATATTTCCCACATCTGCGCGGGATTTAAGGTATTTGACGGCGTACAGAGCAACGTACGTCCATTCTCTCCACGTGGTCTTTTCCGTCTCCACGCCGCGCAAACTATCCAATCCACGCGCTTTTTCATAATTACCATATTCCAAAGACGCAGGATAGATGGTACGCATTACCCCTTCGGCGTCCGTACTCATCTTCCCTGAATAATCGGGTATCAATACCGCATACCCCTTGTCAATGAAATAATCCATGATTTCGTCGTCGAGTACTTCTCCCGCGTCGGGTAAAAACAGCACGGTAGGATGTTTTTCTCCGCCTTTCGGCTTGCCAAAGCGCGCATAAACACGCACGTTGCCGTCCGATACCGTATGCCCCGTAAAGGTCACATGACTGTATCTTCTGTCGCCGCGTACTTCCTCGCCCCATTCACTCGCCCCGAGCGCCGCTTTTAAATTGTACTTTTTCCATAAGGAGATTGCACTTACGATCATAATTTCTTCCCTAAAAAAATCTTTCGCAAACGACTTTTTTCTGCCTTTTTACAAAAACCCCTCGAAAAGGTCTTGATTTTGCCGTTCAAAAAAGGTATAATAGATTTATTCTCGCACTCGCGGAATGAAATCCCTATTCTATTGTATTATACACTATTTCTTTTAAGAATGCAAGAAAAGTTTGGGGAAAGATTAAAATTTTTCTCAATTTACACGCAGCGGAAACGGATTTTCACCAAAATTGCTATCCATAGGATAGCTTATACCAAAGCAAGGGGAAGTTTATGGCTTTTTGTACCTTTTCAAAAGATCACGACAACGGCTATACGATTGTCGAAAACAAGTTCATAACAAAATATCTGCCCGAGGCAGACGGGTTCGCCGTAAAGGTATATCTTTACGGTTTGTATTTGTGTGAAAACCGCGACCAGGAATTCGGCGCGAGCGCCATGGCAGAGGTGTTAAAAACCACCGAAGCAAAAATCCTCGAAGCTTTCTCTTTTTGGGAAGATTACGACTTGGTGGAGATTTTATCTAAAGATCCCCTCGTAGTACAGTATCTGCCAGTGCGTACCGCCGTCGGCCGTCCGAAAAAAATTCGCTACGAACAGTATGCAGATTTCAATAAGGAATTACAAAGAAGAATGCAAAAGGTGGGGAAATTTATCACCCCTGGCGACTACGTCAAATATATGCGGTTTTTGGAAGAAAACGCCATTCAGCCGCAGGCGCTCCTTTTGATCGCCGAATACTGTATCAACAAACAAGGCGAAGCAGTTTCTCCCTCGTATATCTTCAATAAAGCGAAAAAACTCATTCGCGGAGGGTGCACCACCTACGATCAGGTGGAAAAAGAACTCTCCTCTTACAACGCAAACGAACGGGAATTGCAGGCGATCTTTACCGCGCTCAACCTCTACGCACGTACCCCCGACGAGGGCGAATACGAGCTGTACCGTAAATGGACGGAGACGTGGGGCTTTCCTAAGGACGCCATTCTTGTCACCGCCCGTAAATTAAAGCGCGGAACCATCAACAGCCTTGATCTGACCCTTGGCGAGTTGGCAGAAAAATCCAAACTCACCGCCGCGGAAATCGAAGGATATCTCACGGACAGAGAAATGCTGGCAAACCTTACCTTCCGTCTGAGCAGAAAACTGGGGATCAAGGTGCAAAACCCCACCCCTTATATCGACGAATTTGTGGAAAAATGGTACACCTATGGTTTCGAGGAAACTTCCCTGCTTGACCTTGCTCTTTTCTGCATGAAAACGGAGCGCGGCGATTTTACCGCCATGCATGAACTAATCCAAAAACTGTTCTCCGACGGTATCGTTAGTAAAGAGGGCGTGAAAGAATTTTTAAAGATCCAAAACGGCAATCTTAAGTTACTTACAAAACTTCGCGAGCTGTGTCCCTCGATTCGCAACAACGCCACCAACCTTTCCCTTTTGGCAACTTGGAGAGAATGGAAATTCAGCGACGAAATGATACTCGAAGCGGCAAAACGGAGCTGTACCAGTACCAACCCTATCCCCTACATGAACAAGATTTTATCTGACTGGAAACGCGGGGGCGTATACGAGGCGAACAATATCCCCGACAGCAAAACGACGGGGGCAGGTACGAGTTCAACGCTGATTTCCAACCGTTATATCAACCCTGCTATCGAGGCAATCAACGCCAAATCCGACCGCGAACGCTACTATGCGACGCTGCGTGAAAAGGCGCAATCGGAGGCAGATAAATTCGTCGCGAAAGCCAACCGCAACGCGCGTTTTAAAGAACTGGTGACCGAACTTTCCAAGATGGAAATCGCCCTTGCAAAAGCGGAAGTTTTCGAACCGACGAAACTTCCTGCCTTGACTGAGAAAAAAGCAGAGCTTTTGAGAGAACGGAGGAATATTTTAGACGGTTTAGGGATACATGAAGAGCAGTTATTACCGCATTACACGTGCGGAAAGTGTTCTGACACGGGATTTTTACCCAGTGGTGCGGCGTGTGACTGTTACAAACCGACGAAGTGATAAGATTTTTAAAGAATTTTTCGAAAGTTAAGCAAAAACGCTTGCCTTTTTCAAAAAAATACAGTAATATAAATAGGCGCTTTGAGAGAAGCGCCCACAAAATGCAGAGATGTCTGAGTGGTTTAAGGAGCACGATTGGAAATCGTGTGTACGCCTGAAACGTACCGGAGGTTCAAATCCTCTTCTCTGCGCCAACGAAAGCACACCCGTGATGGGTGTGCTTTTTCGTTGTGCAGAGAAGAGATTGCAGAAATTCCGCATACGCGGAGGTTCACGCGAGGAGCGAGGCAGTACGTATCGCATTTCTTCTCTTTACCCTACCGAGCGACGAAACTTTGTTGCTTTGCAACAATTTTCCTCTTCTCTGCGCCAAAAAAAAGAACACCGGAATGGTGTTCTTTTTTTTGCACGATTTGGTAGGAACAGAAGAGGATTTGAGGGTGGGAGACATTTAACAAAAGCAAAAAACACCCTATAGGGTGTTTTTCGCTTTCCGTCTCCATAGTTGAAATTACGCTTGCACGCACACTTCCGTTTCTTGAGATACTTCTTTTGGCAACTCTGCAACCAACAGCTCCGTCATACCTTCCGTGATCCCAAATTGCATTTTACCTAACTCGTTACAGCGATCGACTAACTTTTTCGCCACTTCCTCTTTCGTTTCCCCATTCGCCGTCAGCTGTGAATACAGCACGGGCTTGTCCACAATATAGGTCAAATCCTTTTTACGGAAATAGGTCACGTAGATGGGTACGTCCATGCCCCGCTTCTTGCACACTTCGCAAAGAGCAGCAAAACCTTGGTGGAACCCCTCCAGCTCCTCCAAATATCCCTTTGTCGAATCCTCAGGGAAGATAACGATATTTTCCCCATTGTTTAATGCAGTAATACTCTCGCGGATCGTTTTTAAAAACCTCCCGTCACGATAGGTCGAAATCAACCCCAGTCCTTTGTAGAATAAATTCGTCAGCGGACTCGCAATCAGGCAAAACAACCTCGCCAAATGCAAATTCCAGTGCTTTTTCTCGTGAAAATATACCCTCGTTTGATATTTATACATGGGGATTAAGCCAGAGTTCATCTCACTCGCACCCCACATTCTAACAGGTTTATCGCAATACATCTCCAACGACATGGGCGCGTCCGTCCCCTCATGATTACTCAAAATAACAGCCCCGTTTCCAAATTTTTCTCCAAGATAAACAAACGTAGGACGCTTATACCGTCCCTTCATCAATTTCTTCAGAAAACGAAACCACCATTTACGCTTTTGTACAACTTTTTCATTCTTCTTACTCATTGTTCACCTTCCATATTTTGTCATTTGCTTTACATTCTATATCCATGCTATTATATCACACATTTTCAATATAGTCAAGAGATTAACAGTAAAAATTTGTTTTTTCGCTCATTCTTCATTTTTCCGCAAACCGCCCTTCAAACCGTTGACAAAAGGAATAGAAAAAGGTATAATATCGATAATGGCAAAGGCGCCAAATGGTAAACCCAAATTGCCTTTGCCTTTTTCCGTTTATTTACCTATGAAAAGGAGATACTGTATATGAAACTCGTGCCAGATTATTTTGCGTGTATGGTCTTTGACGATGACGAAATGAAAGCACGCCTCCCCGAGGATACTTACAATACCCTCAAACGCACGATCGAACACGGCAGAAGCCTCAACCTCTCCGTAGCAAACGCAGTCGCGGCGGCGATGAAAGATTGGGCAGTGTCCTTGGGCGCGACCCATTACACTCACTGGTTCCAACCCATGACGGGCATCACCGCGGAAAAACACGACAGCTTTATCTCCTACGAAAACGGAAAAGTTTTAATGGAGTTTTCGGGAAAAGAACTCGTTCGAGGCGAACCTGACGCCAGCTCTTTCCCCTCGGGCGGACTTCGCGCGACTTTCGAAGCGCGCGGCTACACCGCATGGGACGCAACCTCTTATGCCTTTATCAAAGACGGCGTACTTTGTATCCCGACCGCTTTCTGTTCTTACGGCGGCGAAGCGCTCGATAAAAAGACCCCTCTTCTTCGCTCAATGGAAGCTATCAACCGTCAGGCGCTCCGTGTTTTGAAGTTATTTGGCAACGACGACGTCACCTCGATCAAAACCACTGTCGGACCCGAGCAGGAATATTTCCTCGTCGATAAAGACCTTTTCACACAGAGAAAAGACCTCATCTATACGGGACGTACTCTGTTTGGCTCGAAACCGCCGAAAGGTCAAGAAATGGAAGATCATTATTTCGGCGTTATAAAACCGCGCGTGCAGGCGTTTATGAAAGAATTAAACGAGGAGCTGTGGAAACTCGGAGTGCCTGCAAAAACCGAGCACAACGAAACCGCGCCCTCTCAGCACGAACTCGCCCCCATCTTTG
>SVIT01000033.1 GCA_015069365.1 Clostridiales bacterium
ACGGTATCGCTTAACGAAACGGCCTATGACTACACCAGTAAGGGTACGCATAAGGTAACGTTGACGGCAACGGATAACTATCGTTGGGGCGTTGATGAAAAGGGTAATAATATCACCGTTAAAGAGGTTGATTTTGTTATCAATCAGGCGAACAACATAAAAGTCAATACACCTACGAAGAATTTTGAGACGTGGACGTATAATGATGTAGTAAACAATCCTTTCACTGCTACGGCATATATTACGGTCAACGGCGTGAATTATAATTTGCCCGAAAGCGCGATTGAGTTTGTATACTCAAAGACGGAGAACGGTACGTACGGCGCATTGCCTGAAAAGCCTGACGCAGTTACTTGGTGGGTTAAGGCGGTTGTTGAGCCGACGGATAATTATGCGACAATCGTCAATAACGTTGCGGTTGATACATTCTCTGCTCCTCAATCGTTCACGATTCTTCAAGCAACGCCTACCGCAACACCTCGTACGTATGTGGCTACCTATGAGAATAAGTTCAATGTAAACACTTATGTTACAGATCATAGCGCAAGTGTTGAGGGTACTTGGACGTACGGTGTTCCTGTGTTTGACGTAGATAACGATGGCGAAAGCACGTCGAGTGTTACGGCAACGTTCAGTGCGACGTTCACACCGAAAGATACGGTTAACTATAAGGTTGTTCCGACGTCAGCAACTGTCGTTTTGAAGGCGGCAGCACATATCGGTTCTGTTTACTACGGTACGATTGAGACTGCGTTGACAAAGGCAAGCAGTAAGCAGACCGTTACGGTTTGCTTGGATACGGCTGAAGAAATCTGGATTACGGGAAGTTGCACGGTTCCTACAAGTGTCACGTTGTCTATTCCTTATTCCAGCACTGGCGGCGCAGGCGGTACGGCAAAAGAAGATGCGTATGATGTTAAAAATTCGGATGTCACTTGCACACCTTGGGCGCCTAAGGGTAGCAATGCCGTTCGTGTAACGCAGGGAGTTGTTTTGACGGTAAAAGGTTCGCTGTATGTTCGTGGCGCGACGTCTGGCGGTAATGGCGGTAATGCGTATGCGGGACATACGATTGGTTCTTATTATGCAGAACTCCTTATGGGGTCGAACTCCGAAATTGTGGTAGAAAACGGCGGGAGATTAGACGTTCGTGGTTTCGTTAGAGAATGTAGCTCGTATAATGGTAGCAAAATCACGGTGCTTAATGGTGGTTCTATCTATCAACCTTTCGTATTGCGTGACTTCCGTGGCGGTAGCTACATGTATGCAGTATACGGTGCAATGGATTCGAAACGCATATCGGCATTTAATCAGTTCGAACTCCCGAATATCACTTCGTTGATTCGTGTCAACTACGGCGGTTTTGTGTTTGGTTATGCAGATCTTTATGCTAATAGCCAACCTAATAGAACTACAATAGAAATGGTTGGCAAAGCATCGACCTCATTGATTCAGTTGAATGAAAATGCATACATGACATCAAAGTATAATTATGATGCGACGAAGTATGCACCCGACGGAACAGGTATTTGTGATTTGGATATCTATGGCGGGGCAACGATCAATAAGATGGAATTAAAGATTAATGTCATGTTTACGGTTACCGTTGCCACGGATAAGGTATATTTCCCGATTTCTTGGAGATTTAATATCGGTTTGCATGATGGTACGTATACTGCGGCGAACAGATTTAAGTTAATGCCTGGTGCTGTTTTGACGGTGGATAATGCCACGTTGGACGTTGCTGAATTGATTATTTATGAATCATTCGTCGATACGAATACGGCTGGTGGTACTCTCTATGGGTATTACGTAGATCAGGAAACGTATACGGATGAAAGCGGTAATGTCATTCACAGGCAAAAACAAAGAGAAACGCTTGCTCCAGCAAAACTTGTTTTGTCGGGTGAAGCGCATGTTATTGCAACGAACCTTGCAGGTGATATCCTTGTGGAAAATTGTGCAAAGGCAACAATTAATGTATCGGGAGCAACGAGCTTAACTGTATACGAGGCAACAGGACATGATGGAAAGAGCTTCACAGCAAGCTTGGGAAATCATTATCAGTCAATATCTGAAACTTTGCGTTTGCATGATGGTTCCCAGTATAATGATGCTACCGCAGCAGGTACGTATTATTACACGCCTAATGATGGTTGGTATACGGTTTATACTGTCAATTATGTAACTAGATTTGGCAGTGTGGAAGCAGATATCATGAAGAACGGAACTATCATTAGCAAGGACGAATGGCCTACGTTAGACCAGACGCATTACACATTTGATGGTTGGTATTTGGATGCGGCTTGCACGCAATCTGCGCTTAGTGCGACGATCACATCGGATACGACGCTGTATGCGAAGTGGACGCCGATCGAATATACAGTTATCTATGAAGGTTCGGCGGATTATGATAATGCTGGCAATCCCACGACAATAAACGTGGAAGACGGCGTTGTTACGTTGGCGAAACCTACGCATAAGATAGAAGGATACGCATTTGTTAACTGGTACTTGAATGGTAACGTTGTTACGTCCATTTCTATTGACGATATTACCAATGGCGAGTCCTTGACTTTGACGGCAGAATTTATGTCTGCGTATGAGATTACTATCTACAAGATTGATAATGAGGGATTTGTCTTTGTGGATAAGACTTCTGTGGCTTTCGGGGTTGAGTTTACCGAAGCAATGTTGTTAGATATTCTTTCTAAGGAAATGATGGATGCTCACGATGCGGATACTGTTCAACCGTGGTATTATACGGGTGCTTGGTACACTGATGAATCTTGCACGGCTCAGTTCTCTTTTGGCGCTACGCTTTCCAGTAATATTACCCTGTATCCTGGTCATGCGAATAAGACCAAGATAACGGCATATCGTAATTATGCTACAATCAGCGAGAAAGATGCGGCAACAGACAAAGAGTTCGGTACCTTCTATATTATACCTGGTACTCAATTCTCGATTGCGACTGTCATAGGTTTTGCAACTCCTGAAGATGAGCTTGCCACAAACAATAATATTACAGAAGGTCAGAAGCGTACTTATACGTTCAGTAAGTATCTGCATAACGAAACCGAAGGCGATGATACTTGTACGGCTATGGGTGCAACAATGACGGTTAAGGCTGTCTATGATGCTACAGATTACTATAAGGTTACGGTTGCGACGAGTAAAGCAACTGTTAGTGGAGTAACAAATAATACGTATTATGAGTCGGGTACAGTTATTAAACCTACGGTTAGCTATAGTGGAGACAGTGATAAAAAGTTTACCATTAATGGGGTTACACATACTAGCGGTACTGAGTACACGATAACGCAGGCTACTGCGATTAACGCTAGCAGTTCTTGTGTTGTTGAAGGTACGTTGATTACGCTTGCAGACGGAACGCAGAAGGCGGTTGAAGACCTTACCGGTGAAGAATTGTTGTTGGTATGGAATCTTGAAACGGGTACCTACGATGTTGCACCTATCGTATTCGTAGATGTTGATGCAAGAATGAGCTATGAAGTAATTAATCTTCATTTCTCCAACGGTACGGTGGTAGGCGTTATCTCTGAACACGGCTTCTTCGATATAGATCTTGGCAAATACGTATATTTGGATGCGCTCAATGCAAAAGAATATATCGGTCATAGATTTGTCACGGAAGGCTCTATTGAGAATAACACGTGGAATGCGGTAACGTTGACAGACGTTGTTATTGAGGTTATCGAAACGCGCGCATTCTCACCTGTTACGTTCAGTCACTTGTGTTATTACGTAAACGGTGTCTTGTCAATGCCTGGCGGTATCGAAGGCTTGTTCAATATCTTCGAGGTTGACGTTGAGACGATGAGCTATGACGCTGAAAAGAAAGCGCAGGATATCGAAACGTACGGATTGTTCACCTATGAAGACTTCGGCGGTATGATTCCAGAAATCGCATTCGAAGCGTTTAACGGCGCATATCTCAAGGTGGCAATGGGTAAAGGTATGATCGATTGGGCTACGATTGAAATGTATGCTAATCGTTATATTCCTTTAATGTAATCAATGGATTGATTTTACCCTGCGGAATATTCCGCAGGGTAAAACTTTTTTCCTACATTATTATATAATATATAGTACGTAATAGAGCGTTAACGGCTATACCGTGTCCGCGGTGAATGCTCCTCAAGGCGATTCTTGAGGGGCTTTTTTCTTAAAAAGTAATGCGGTAAACGAAAAAACGCAAATAAAACACTTTACAATCGACATTTTTTAAGGTATAATAAATAGGTATAATTGTCGTATTCTGTCCGTTTATATACGGATAGGCGGAGAAAGACTATGAGAATTTCGGAGAACTGGAAAGATTATTCGATTATCGCAACTGGTGACGGATACAAATTAGAGCGTTGGAAAGACGTGTATTTATTGCGCCCTGACCCCCAAGTTATTTGGGCGGCGCAGACCGATTTATTTTCCTATCCGAAACTGAATGCCTACTATAAACGCAGTGAAAAGGGCGGTGGCGGTTGGAAAATCTTAAAGCCCATGCCCGACGAATGGAACGTTTCCTACGATAATTTAGGGGTGAAATTCAAGATCAAGCCCATGGGGTTTAAACATACTGGGCTTTTTCCTGAACAAGCGGTCAACTGGGAATATATGACGCAGCTTATCAAAGGGGCTAACCGTCCGATTAAGGTCCTTAATCTTTTTGCATATACAGGCGGTGCGACGGTTGCTTGTGCTAAGGCAGGCGCGCAGGTCACGCACGTAGACGCTGCGAAAGGCATGGTGGAACGCGCGGGGGAAAATGCTCGTCTTTCGGGGATTGAAACAGGGATACGTTATATTGTAGATGACTGTTTAAAATTCGTTCAGCGCGAAATCAGACGCGGAAATAAATACGACGCGATCATTATGGACCCTCCCTCGTACGGCAGAGGCCCGAATGGGGAAATGTGGAAGATTGAAAACGATTTATATAAATTTGTCGAACTTTGTTCCAAAGTGCTTTGCGATAATCCGTTGTTTGTCTTGATCAACAGCTACACGACGGGGTTGCAACCGATGGTATTGAAGAATATTTTGCAGTTGACTTTGAAAGATTTTAAAGGCAAAGTCGAGTCTTACGAAGTAGGCATAAAGACGGAAGAGGGGATATCTCTTCCTTGCGGAGCAGGAGGTATATTTGTCAATGACGGACGTTAACGAAACGGTAATTGCAGAAGAAACCGAGGTAAAGAAAGATTTTGAGATCTTATACGAAGACAATCACATCATTGTCGTAGAGAAAAAACAGATGACGGCTTGCTGTCCAGACGAAAGCAAGGACGATAACCTGCTCGATCAAATCAAGAGATATATCAAGGAAAAATACAACAAACCTGGCAACGTATACGTAGGACTTGTGCACCGTTTGGACAGACCTACGGGCGGTGTTATGGTCTATGCAAAGACCAGTAAAGCAGCAGCTCGTCTTACCGAGGGGCTGCAGACGGGGGATTTTGAGAAAAAATACCTTGCAGTGCTTTGCGGCACCCCCGATACTCTGCGCGGTACGCTTTGTCACTATTTGCGTAAAAATACCGTCAATAATATGGTGTATATCTGCACGCCTAGCGAAGAGGGCGCTAAGTATGCCGAGCTTGACTATCGTGTGATAGAGGACAAAGGGAAATATTCCTTGGTAGAGGTGCGTTTGCATACGGGAAGAACACATCAAATCCGCGTTCAAATGGCGGGGATATCGCACCCGATCTATGGGGATATGCGTTACGGCGGTGCGCTTGCGCAGAAAGGGAAACTGGCACTGTGGGCATATTCGCTCTCGTTCCTGCATCCGATCACGAAAGAGCGTTTGAAATTTATTGCTTATCCGCCCGAAACGGAAACTCCGTGGAAAGCGTTTGAGCTCTCAAAAGCAGTAGAAATCAAATAAAAATTTGATAAAAATTGAAAAACAGGCAAAATCACCTTGAAATGCGATTGACAAAACCCGCGATTAGGTGTAAAATAAATAAGTACGATATTATAATGTACTAAATGGCAAAAACTAAAAAATAACAAGGCACGTTTTTATGAAAAGAAAGAACAAAAAATTAATCACTTTTATTCTTGCAGGCATGATGTGTGCAGCGACCGTAGGGGCAGTAGCAACCTCTACGTCTTTTGGCGTTTCCGCAGCAACAACGCAGACGTACAAACTCACGGAAATTTTCTCCGCAACGAGCGGGGTTTTGGGTGCAGAAACAGTAGGCGAGCAGACCACCAAGACGACGGCATTTACGCTTGCAAACGGCAACACGGTAAAATACAAGAGAGATCTTGCATTCAAATGGCATGCATCCGAAACTGCGAGCTATCTCAATATCGAATTTGCGTTTAAGGAATTGAACTTTAAGTCGGTTTCCTTTAGTTTTGAGACCGCTCCCGCTCAGTCCACGAAAGACGATAAATCTCTCAACACGGTAAAATTCGTGATGGACGGAGGATTCTTAAAAGCAGAGATGTGGAACGGCGACGAAGAAACGGCATCGAAGTCCACGACGCTTACCGCAGTAGCTGGTGAAAAAATGACGTTGAAACTTGCTGAAGGGGACAACTTTGGCGAATTCAAAGCATTCATTGGTACTACGGAGATCGGTTCGTTCACCAACGTAGGTGTTAACTATGCCGACTATAAAGCAGACGGCATGGATTCGTTCATGATAAAGGCAGAAACAGAGGGCGAAACGAAGACGACCGTATTGCTCAGCGAGATCAACGGTCAGAGCTTTGACAACGTTACGGGCGAAATTGGCAGCGAAGCAGTCACCGATGACGCAGCCCCCGTTCTGGTTGTAAACGAAGACGTGCGCGGTTATGTTCTTGGTACGAAATTCAATCTCAGCTACGTGGCAATCGACGCATTGCAGTCTGGTAGCTTGACGGAAACGAAGCAGTACTATCAATACAATCCTACCCATGAGAGCCAAGAATACAAAACGCTGACGATCAGCTCTTCCAGCGGTACGGTATTCATGGATACCGTTTACACCGATGCAACGACGAGCAAGGTTACGTCTGTATTCGAAGAAGACGGAAAAGAATATGTTTCTATCAAGCTCATACTTGGCGACAAAGCGCATACTACCGATGCAGACAAAGCTACTTACGAATTAGCTTGGTATGCAGAAGCTTCTGCGGTTGAAAAGAAACAGGTTGGCACAGCGGAGACGTCCTACATTATCTTCGACCGCAACACTGAAGGTCCTAGCTATAAGCTGATCACGGCGAACGATACGCTTCTTGGTAACGAAGTGGACACAGAGTTGGATACTTTGGCTGCAGAATACCAGGCAAAATTGGACAAGCTTGCTGATGACGTGCACGCAGGTAGTAACTCCAGAATTGATTTCCCTTCGCTTGACTGGTTGCTTGAAGACAACAATGGTTACAATAACCTGAAATTTACGATTTCTTACTACGCACCTTCTTCGACGAGCGTAAAGAGTGTTTCCAGGGACTTTGACGAATTGTATTTGAAGGATTTGGAAGAGGGCTTGTACGAATTCAAAGTGTATGCGACCGATAAAGCGGGCAACACGATGAAATATTATCTCGATAAAGAACTTGTTACGCTTTCTACTAGCAACGTTTGGGATATTGATGAGATCCCTTCGTTCACGTTCGAGGTCGAAAACCAGGGTATTTATGTAGAAGAGGAAGACAAGAAAGAGCTCGTTGAAACGGAAATCATCGGCGATACCTATACCATGAAAGATGCGACGGTTGTCGGCGCTAGCAATAGGAAATCGGAATATGCATTGTATTCGATTGATACTGCTGCTTACAAGGGTACAGGCAACTTGAATATTGACGTGTTGAGCAAGATTACCTACAAATCTTTGTTGGAAGCTGTAAAGGGAACGATTCCTACGGTTGAAAACGGCGAATATATCGACACGTATCTTACGGCATATAGCCAGTTGATCGCAACGGAAATCAAGGGCGACGCAGCGGCTGTGAAGAAGTGCTTCACGTTGATCGAAGAATACGACGATCGCAAAGCTGCGGACGAGGGTGACAACAAATACAACTGGTCGGCAACCTCGAAGAGCTTCAAGGCAGTTGAAGAAGGTATCTATATCATTTTCGCAGATTACAGCGATACTGATCTTTCTTACGTAGATCGCGCAGCAGCATACAAGCTCATTGAAGTCGATGCAGAAGCAGATAGCATTAAGGATGAAACCGAATGGTTAAAGAACAATATCGTTTCCGTTATCCTTTTTGCTGTAGCGGGATTGATGCTCGTTCTTATCATTATCTTGCTGTTGATCAAACCTTCCGACGAAACTTTGGAAGACGTTGACGTGAAAGCACTTGATAAAAAAGCTGAAAAGAAAAAGAATGAAAAATAATTAATACGGAAGAGCGACGAGCAATCTCGTCGCTCATCTTTTTACTTGCTTTTTATAAGGAAAGAGGATATAATAAAGACAGAGAACAAAAGAGGTGGCGCTTTGTTACAATTAACGGTAGAGCAAACGCAAAACTTAAAAGACTTTACGGAAACGCATTATGCGCAGGGTAGCTTTTTTTGGAACTATCTGTTGAAGAATAGGGAGATTAAAATAAACGGCGTACGTGTTGGGAAGGACGTTCTATTGCAGAAAGGCGACGTTGTAACCTATTATCTTAGCAAAAAACAAGAGGAAAAATCTGCGTTTTATACGGTCTACGAAGACGATAATCTATTGATTGTCGACAAAGAAAGCGGGGTGAATTCCGAGGCGGTTTTCGCCGCGCTCAGCCGTGTGGGAGAATATTATTTTATACACCGTCTTGACCGTAATACCGCAGGTTTGATGGCGTTTGCCCGCAATGCAAAGGCGGAGCTTGCCTTAAAGGAAGCATTTAAGGAACGAACGGTGACAAAAATATATCATGCGCTTTGTTTCGGAACTTTTGAAAAGAAAAATGCAGTATTGACGGCATATCTTAAAAAGGACGAAGCAAAATCGCTGGTACGCGTGTATGACGAGGAACGTAAGGGCACAGAAAAAATCGTTACAGAATACCGAGTGATAGAGGAATTTGACGGTTTTTCCAAGGTGGAGGTGACGTTACATACTGGGAAAACGCACCAAATCCGCGCACATCTTGCACACGTAGGCTGTCCGATTGTAGGGGATATGAAATACGGGCTGAGCGAGAAAAATAAAAAGATCAAGGCGGCACGGCAGTGCCTGGTCGCAAAAAGTTTGAGCTTTAAGCAGGCGGACGGCTTAGCATACCTTACCGAAAAAACATTTATCTCCCGCTTCGAGGCGAATATCGTAAAAGGATCGTAAAGGTCCTTTTATTTTTTTACACAAACGCTTGACAAGAGGATTTGAAAGTGATAAAATATGCTTGAATATTTGAACAATTATTCAAATATTATAATCATAAGGAGCGAGAAAATGAATTGTGATAAAGAGGGCGAACATCATCACGTTGCAGAGCTAGTGAAAGCGCATGAATTAGGGGGCGAATCGATTGTCGAAGTATGTAAAATTTTTCAATTATTATCCGAACCGAGTCGACTCAAAATTGTTTTAGCGTTATTTCAGGGGAATATGTGCGTGTATCATTTAACAGAGGCATGTGGAGGCACGGTTAGCGGCGTCAGTCATCAATTGCGTTTGCTCCGTGATAATAAGATTGTTTCCGCAAGACGTATGGGGAAAAATATTGAATATTCGCTCGCAGACAATCACGTACGTGAAATTGTAGAGATGGCGTTGGCACATTTGCAATGCCCGAAGGAGTGAGTATGAAGAAAATATTGCATATTGAAAACCTGGATTGCCCCGTCTGTGCAGAGGCGTTGCAATCGGATCTTTCAAAGGTCAAAGGGGTAAACGCGGTATCGGTGGATTACGTGACGCAAACGATTACGTTGGATACAGACAATGAAGAGACTGTGCAAAAGGTGATCAAAAAGACGAATAAATTTGAGGAAGTCCGTGTATTAGAGGAAGGCTCTACCTTAAAAAAAGACGGGAAAAGAAAGGAATGGCTTACGATTTTTTTGTCTGCACTGCTGTTTATCGCGGGGATTTTAACCGAGCAGTTCAGCTCAGGGACGGTCGGAAAAGTCTGCTATCTTATCGTATATGGGGCAGCGTATTTGGCGGTTGGATACCCCGTCTTGATATCCACCTTTAAAAATATTATAAAGGGCAGAATTTTCGATGAAAACTTTTTGATGACTGTGGCATCGATCGGCGCCGTTGCGCTTGGTGAATACGGCGAGGGTGTTTTGGTCATGCTTTTATATCAACTGGGCGAACTCCTGCAGTCGATCGCTGTTGGTAATTCTCGTTGTTCCGTGGCGGAGCTGATGGAGTTAAAGAGTGAAACGGCAACGGTACTTAAAGACGGAGAGTGGAAGATCCTTTCGCCTGAAGAGGTAACAATCGGCGACGTGTTATTAATTAAAGGTGGAGAAAAAGTCCCCGTTGACGGGATTTTGCTCAGCGAAAGCGCAACGCTTGATACAAAATATATGACTGGGGAGAGCGAACCTAAGCGGATAAAGCAAGGAGAAGAGCTGTTGTCGGGCTATATAAATGCAGGGGGCGTGTACGAGATGAAAGCCGTAAGGCCGTATGAGGACAGCGCTGTGTGCAAGGTTTTAGATATGGTTGAGAATGCGACGGCTAGGAAGGCGGCACCTGAAAAATTTATCACCAAATTTGCACGCGTATACACACCGATTGTATGTGGTTTGGCGTTATTGCTGGCGGTCGTCGCGCCGCTCGTAAGCGGTTTGATTGTAGAAGGTCGCTTGTTTTTTAACGAGTTTCCTCGTTGGGCAAAATCTGCCCTGACGTTTCTTGTTGTTTCCTGTCCTTGTGCATTGATTATTTCCGTTCCGCTCACTTATTTTACGGGTATCGGCGTTTGCGCGAAAAAGGGGATTTTGGTAAAAGGTGCGATGTATTTGGATGTGGCGGCGAAGATAAAGACGGTCGCTTTTGACAAAACGGGCACGTTGACGGAAGGCAATTTCACCGTTTGCGGGGTACATGTAACGTCTGTAACAAAGTCGGAGTTGCTTGCGGTGGTTGCGGCTATTGAAAAGAATTCTTCCCACCCCATTGCAAGGGCATTTTCTACCGTGGACAGCAGTGACTATATTGTCGATAATGTTACGGAGATTTCGGGGCAAGGTTTATGCGCAACGATTGGAAAAAATACTGTCCTTATCGGCAACGAAAAACTTTTAAAAGGGCATGGATTCACGCCGCCTGATTGTGATAGTATCTATACGGTAATCCATGTTGCGAAAGATGGGGAATATTTGGGTTGGATAGAAGTCGGAGACCGTTTAAAAGAGGAGGCGCACAGCGCAGTGCAGGATTTAAAATCTTTAGGGATACAGCGTTTTGTTATGTTGACCGGGGATAGATATGAGCGTGCGCAAAAAATCGCAAACGAGGTAGGCGTGTACGAGGTGAAAGCCCAGCTCCTGCCCGATGAAAAACTGCTTTACACTGAAGAATTGAAGAAAGACGGTCTGGTGATGTATGTGGGAGACGGAGTGAACGACGCTCCCGTAATGAGTGAGGCAGACTGTTCCGTTTCTATGGGGACGCTCGGCAGTGCAGCGGCTGTCGAGGCTTCGGATTTCGTCTTGATTTCCGACAATTTGAAAGGTTTGGGGGAATGTGTGCGTACAGCGAAACGCACTCGCACGATCGTTATGCAAAACATTCTCTTTTCTATCTTAATGAAAACGGGGTTTATGTTTTTAGGCGCGGCAGGAGTATTGCCTTTATGGTTGGCGGTGTTTGCAGACGTAGGGGTAATGCTGTTGGCTGTTCTGAACAGTTTCCGCGTCCGTATAAAGAAAAAAAATCACGTTTAAATCCTTGGCTTTTTTGGTGTGATGTGGTATACTGTAATGGTAGATAAAAAAGACAGAGGTGAGTTATGCAAGAGAAAATGAAACTGGTGGTTGCGAGCGGTAACGCGCATAAACTCCGTGAAATTGTGGAGATTTTTACCGACTTTAAGGTATGTTCTCAAAAGGAAATGGGATTTGACGAGGATGTGGAAGAAACGGGCGTAACTTTTGCGGACAACGCTCTAATCAAAGCGCGCGCGGCTTGCAAGGCGCTCGGATGTATGGCGTTGGCGGACGATAGCGGACTTTGTGTGGATGCGTTGGACGGTGCGCCGGGGGTATTCAGTGCCCGCTATTGCGGTCACCATGGTACAGACCAGGAAAACCGCGCTGTTTTAATGAAAAATATGCAAGGAAAAACGAACCGAAACGCCCACTTTACCAGCGCGATTGCCATTGTATATCCCGACGGAAGAGAATTGATCGCGGAAGGCCATACCTACGGAAAAATTCTGGAAAGCGAAACAGGGGACGGCGGTTTTGGCTACGATTGCTTATTCTTCAGCGACGATCTGCAAAAATCGTTTGGAGAAGCAACGGCAGAGGAGAAGAACGGCGTTTCCCACCGTTTCCGCGCATTGCAGGCGATGTTGAAAAAATGGCGGGAAACGGAAGCATGAAAACGCTGATTATTATTTCCGATTCTCATGGGAATTTGAAAGGAGTGCAGGCATTATTGCCCAAAATTGCAGAGAACGATTATGTGATTCATCTTGGCGATGGGGCGGGCGATATGCGGGAAGCGCGCAGTCTTTATCCCGAAAAAGTATATGCATGCGGTGGGAATTGTGATTTTTTCTCGCCCTTGCCCGAAGATGGGGAACTGGAGATAGAGTACGTAAAGATCTATTATTGCCATGGTCATAAGTATCGGGTAAAATCCGAACTTGGGCTTTTGGCGAAAGAGGCGAAGCGCCGCGGTTGCGACGTCGCGCTTTACGGGCATACGCATCAAGCGTCGATCACAGAGATAGACGGGGTGACTTTGATTAACCCTGGGACGTTAAGAAGATCGGTCGGCGAAGGGGGGAGCTATTGTTACCTTGTGATTAACAAGGAAAAATTTACCCCTGTCATTGTAGGCGAACGGTATATATAAAAAATAAAAAAATGCCTCGCGAGCTGCGAGGCATTTTTTTATTTATGTTATTCATGGATTTCCAAGATGTAAGACATTTCCGCGCTTTGTTTTGCAGGGATATGCGTCATATTCTCTTTCGTTTCCAAGACGTCGATGATACCGTCGGTGGCGGGCAATGCGCTCCAAGGTTCAAGGCAAACGAAGGGTGCGTCCGTCTTACCAGGGTGCCAGAAACCGATATATTTATAATCCTCATAACGAAGGGTAACGTATTTGCTTTCCTTATCGCACTTGACATTAACTACGCGCGAGGTATTGCTCAAGATAATGGCGTCATGGTCGAAAAGGTTGTGGCGAAGAGGGAGTTTTAATCCATCTTCTAAAGGATAGGGAACAGCTTTGTCTGCCATGAAACGATCGCTATCGGAAAGTAACTGACGCTGTACGTTGGTCTTCTCGCTGAATTCCAGGTAATAATCCTCAAAATCCCCATTTCCGAAAGGAATATTGATACCGGGATGACCGCCAAATCCACAGATCATGGTATTATCATCGAGGTTGGTAGCGATATAGCGAACTTTAAGAGCGTTTTCGATCAGTTCAAATACAACGCGGAATTCAAAATGGAAAGGATATTCTTCCAAGGTTTCTTCGTCGTCGGTAAAGAGCATGGTCAGTTTTGTTGCACTGCGGTCTTCCAAGCGGAAAAGGTTGTATCTTGCCAAGCCGTGCGGGCGAGAGTGATACAACTGGCCGTTGTACGTGTAGACGCTTTTATACATTCTGCCGATAAAGGGGAAGAGGTTGTAGGCTCTACCTGACCAGTATGCAGGATCGCCTTGCCAGATATATTCCGTTTTACTTTCTTTTGAGTATACGGATTGCAACTGCGCGCCCGAGGTGTCCACCGCGATTTTCAAAAATTTATTTTCAATGGTATAGATCATAACGCTTCCTTTCGCCGTAATAGACGGCAATATATTCTTGTTAAATATTGTAACACAAAAAGAGGAATTTGTAAAGGTTTTAAGAGAAAGATTTCCATGAAAAAATATACGCAACGAAAAACGGCAAGTTCATTTGAGAACTTGCCGCTTTTGGCGACCCAAAACGGGCTCGAACCGTCGACCTCCAGCGTGACAGGCTGGCGCTCTAACCAACTGAGCTATTGGGCCAGGTATATAAGTAAGATAATCATAGACAATTTTGGTGGGCCATCACGGATTCGAACCGCGGACCAATCGGTTATGAGCCGACAGCTCTAACCAGGCTGAGCTAATGGCCCGTTTGTTTCAACGTAAAGTCAACACACAACGCTTATTTATATTAAACGATTTGAAGTGAAATGTCAAGTATTTTTTTATAAAAACCCGAAAAAACTTTTCGACAAAAGAAAATTTTTTTCGTCACGGTTTGTCATAATATTTTTGTGGATTTTTTTTAGAATGGAAACGTAGTAAAAATTGCAAAGGAGAGAGGGTAATGCAGATACGTACCGATTATCGGGATAGAGTATTGTATATGTGTTTAAGCGGAGAGCTGGACGAGCATAACGCGGCACTTGCCAGGCGGGACGCTGACCGCTTGGCAGACGTGCACGCGCAGAGCGAACGCGCGGTGTTTGATCTTGGCGAGGTGTCTTTTATGGATTCGACGGGGATAGGTTTTTTGATCGGCAGATATAAAAAATTCCGCTGTTACGGCATTCCCGTTTATTTGACGAATCCCACGCTCGCGACGGATCGGATATTGCAAATGAGCGGTGTATACAGGTTAATGCCAAAGATATAAAAGAGAGAAGGAGATTGATATGGAAAATTATATGAAACTGGAGATATCGGCGTTGAGCCAAAACGAGGGTTTTGCAAGGAATGCCGTGGCGGCGTTTGCATTGTGTTTAAACCCTTCTTTAACCGAGCTTTCGGACGTAAAAACAGCGGTTAGCGAGGCTGTGACGAACTGTATCGTTCACGCCTATCGCAAGGATAAGGAGGGGAATAAAATCGTGATAGAATGCCGTGCGGAAGAATGGGAAGTCGGGGGTGTTTTACATATCACCGTCACGGATGAGGGATGCGGTATAGCGGACGTTAGAAAAGCGGTCGAGCCGTTTTTCACGACCTTAGACGAGGAAGAGCGTTCTGGTATGGGATTTACAATCATGCAGACGTTTATGGACGGTTTTGAGGTGGATAGCGAAAAGGACCGTGGGACGAAGATATCCATGTTCCGAAGAATGGGGCAAACGGGCGTGCTTAGAGAAAAATGCGAAGACGAAGGGAAGAGGGCAGATGCTTGACGAACAGTCGACAATAGAATATATTCGGCTTGCGAAAGCGGGGGACGGTCAGGCGAAAGAAACGCTGATAGAACACAACGTTTCGTTGGTGAAATGTATCGTCAAACGGTATTTAGGCAAGGGCGTGGATTATGATGATTTATTCCAAATTGCCTGCATGGGATTTTTGAAAGCGATTGCAGGGTTTGACGAGAAATTTGGGGTTAAGTTTTCCACGTATGCCGTGCCGATGATTGCAGGAGAGATTAAACGGTTTATGCGTGACGACGGTTCGGTCAAGGTTTCCCGCTCTATGAAGCAGACAGCCAAAGAGATCAATCTTTTCGTGGAAGAGTACGTGCTGAAAAACGGCAGACAGCCCGCTATCGCCGAGATCGCAAAAAAATTTGGGTTGGAAGAATCGGAAACAGTTTTTGTGATGGGTTCTTCGAAAATGCCTCTATCGCTATACGGCGGCGCGGATTTTAAGGACGGAAAAGAGCGAGAATTAATCGAAACGCTAC
>SVIT01000034.1 GCA_015069365.1 Clostridiales bacterium
GAACAAATGCAAGAATTAAGTTGTAAAATTGTGTGCCGAGAGTGCGAAAACCACAATATATTGTAGTCGGGTGTGCAAAAGAGGGTTAAAAGCTCGTCGTCCTGAATAGATTTTAAGTCCCTTGCGTCTGCCTATTCCACCACACGAGCGGGAATTATAAAACTCTGCACCGATAGTACGATGCAGAGTTTTTTTGGAGGCGCCACCCGGATTTGAACCGGGGGATAAAGGTTTTGCAGACCTTGGCCTTACCACTTGGCTATAGCGCCGTCTCCGCGTTACTACGTCGGAAAAAATTTAAAGAAAAAACAGTGCAGATGTTGGAGCGGGAAACGAGATTCGAACCCGCGACATTCACCTTGGCAAGGTGACGCTCTACCACTGAGCTATTCCCGCATATAATCCGCACTGTTTTTCTGATGGTGGAAGTTACAGGGATCGAACCTGTGACCCTCTGCTTGTAAGGCAGATGCTCTCCCAGCTGAGCTAAACTTCCGTCGAAAGCTTATATACTATACCACATCTAAAAGAGAAAGGCAAGCGTTTTTTACTGCTTTTTTAAAAAAAATAAAAAAAATTTTTGTGGAACTATTTTTTTGTTTTTCTTTGATTATTATATGCCGAAAATACAAGGAAATGTATCACTTGCGGTAAAGAAATTTTCAAAAAATATAGAAAATTTTGTTTTTCATGTTTACAAGAAAAAAAACACGTTTATATATAGATAATCTCGATTTTTCGATAGAGAAATACCTTTTCGCTATTGACAAAAAGGGGAACGCGTGATACAATAGTACACGCAAAAATAAATAACAGAGGTATTTTATGAAATATGCATTGAGAGGCATTACTGCCGAAGAATTGAGCTACACAATGAACCGTGTGAAGATGGACAAAGATACGAAGTTTGATATCAAGCCCCAGTTCTCCAGAACGGTTAGAAGAGTACAGGAAAACGACAAGATTTGGTTCTTGACGTTGGAAGTAAAGGTTGAATCCACGGAAGATTCCCCCAAGCCTTTCAATTTGAAGGCTCGCCTTGTGGGTGTATTTGAAGCAGAGGATATTCAGGACGAAATGGATAGACGTGATTTGGTCATCAACATGACGGAAGTCGTATATCCCTATCTTCGCGCTGCTGTCAGCAGTTTGACGGCAAACGCTTTCATCAACCCGATGATGTTGCCCGTTATTCCCGCAGGAACGATGTTCCCCGAAGACAGAGGCGAAGAACCCGGTCTTCAAAACTAATTGATGAGAAAAGAAATCGGCTTAGTGATAGGCCGATTTTTTTGTGCTGTAAAATCAAAGGATTTGGAAAACAGCCGCCCAAAGATTGACAAACGAAGAGTGGTCATGCTATAATGATAAGTAGATTAACTTAAGAGGAAAGCTATGGCGTATCAAGTATTACAGTGTCCCAGCTGCGGCGCGGGCGAGATTAAACAAAACGGCGACAAGTACCATTGTCCCTATTGTAATTGTGATTTCACGGACGATAGCGCACAGCGCGCATATCAAAAACTGGTAGAGAATATCAATCAACAGTTCGGCGGTGCCATCGACGAGTGCTTGCGCAAGGAAAAAGAGGAGCGCTTTTATGCACTGCGTACCAACCTTTGGGAAAAAGTCAACGCGCAGTACGTTGACAGCAGGGCGATTGTGGATATTTGCCGTGATATTAAGAAGATTGCGCCGTATGATTTTGTGGCGAATTTTTACGAGACAGCGAACGGTGCGTCCGTGCGTGAGTTTGCAAAATTTTTGCATAATATCAACGTAGAGGAACAGAGTTTGTATATAGAGCGCTGTTTAGAGTTTGCGTTAAGATCTTTGTCGCCCGAGTTGGTTGCTCCTGTCAATTATTTGATCGAACGCGCGTACAAAAACACCGATTTACATAAATATGAAGAATACATAGACCGTCTGGAAGAAGAGGCGAGCAAAGTGGATAAAGGGGTATATGAAACCTCTCTTCCGCGCGACGTCTTTATCGCGTATGCCAGCGAGGATATCCAAACGGTATTGGATTTGGCAAGTGATTTGGAAGAAAATGGGTTCAGCTGTTTCGTGGCGCTTCGTAACCTGCAACACGGCAGAGGTGCGGCGGATAATTACGAAAAAGAGATCTATACCGCGATTGACAACTGTAAAATGATCGTTTTCGTGTCCTCGAAGCATTCCAGAGCCATCAAACGCGACGCTTTAAGACTGGAATTGCCCTATATCAAGAAAAAGGATCTGGAAAATGCTCCGTCGGGCTTGAAGCTGAATTATCAGTCCCTGCCCCAAGAATATAAAAAGCCGCGTATCGAATACCGTCTTGACAACGAAAGGACGATGGCAGCGGATATCGTGTTAAAAGAATTTTTCGCGGGGCTTGATTATTGCGAAACGAGCGAAAAAGTTTTAGAAAGGGTGGTTAAATATACGGTTGAGGAAAACGCGATTGCTGCAACGGCACCGCAAGTACAGACGCAAATACAACCGCAAATACAACCGCAAGTACAACCGCAGGCGCAACCGAAACAAAACGTTTCCGCGCAGAACTGGGGAACGGCTGCTCCCACACAAACGCAAAGACCCGTTACGGCGAATACGCCCGCTCCTACCCCTGCAAAAAACTATTCAACAAAAACCCCAAATAATACCCTGAGAACGTACCAGCCTGCTCCTCAAACGCAGAATAAGATCAGTAAAGAACTTACCCAACAGGAAAAGAATCTGTTGGAAAGAAAAGATTCCATCACAAAAGAATACGTCGAGTGGAAATCTGAAACCGAAATCCGTGCGGCTATAAAGGCAAAATATAACAAAATGTTCTGGATAGGGATTTTCACTATTGCTCTTTTCTATGCAGGTATCGCCATCTTGATTTATAGATTCTGGAAAATGAATCAGGAGATAGACCAGGAATTGTCTAAAAGGCAACAGGCGATCGAAGAGTATCGGAAATTGCAAGTGGCGATCAAAAAAAGTTCTGGGCAATACAATGAAGCAAATCAGCTTTCGTCAACGTATACGCTTACGATTTATAGAGAGGTGTTGGGCGGATTAGACGGCTTGCTTTACGATAACATGTCTGTAAAAATGAATATTGGAGAAAGTCAATATTTATTGAAACGAGGGGGTACAGTTAAGGTAACATTAAACGTTGGAAAACACATACTTCTTTTTAAGGGAAGCGGTATGGTTACCAAAACGTATAACATCGACGTGAACGGTAACAAATCTCTTCGCGTTTTGTATGCAAATGGGGAAATTTCTGTTAATGAGAGATAATAGTATAAAAACCACCGATTTAATCGGTGGTTTTTGTGTTTTAGAGCAAAAGCAAGGGGGCAGGTATGCGATTATTTTAATTTTTGCTGCCTGAGCCATATTCGCATAACCAAGCGGTGGGGCAGGAGTTTTACGAGCAAAGCTTGTCCCCGTGTATATGCGCCGCAGACGGAAACGTCGCGGTTTTTCTTCTTTAAATCTTTCCAAGCGCGGTTGACGATTTGTTCGGGACGGTACATGACCGCGTATTTTTTCACGATGGGATTGTCCGATTTTGCGCGATCGAAAAAGGCGGTCTTGGTCCAGAATGGACATACGCACAGACAACGTGCGCCGCGGCGTTTTCGCAGTTCTTTGTTTAGCGCCCGTCCGTAGGAAAGTACGAATGCTTTTGACGCCGCGTAAGTACCTATATATGGAATGGGCTGGAAAGCCGCTACTGAGGCGATCAAAATCATTGCGCCGCCTTTTGCCATATAAGGCGAGGCGATTTTGGTCAGCGCCATCACCGAACGGCAATTCAGATCAATCATATTTTCCAGGACGGACAAATCGTCGTCTTCCACGGCGTTGAATCGACCAAACCCCGACGCGCAAATCAAATATTGAACTTGCGGAGTTTCTTCCTCGAGGGCGTTTTTCAATACTGTCGTTGCTGAAGTTTCGGACAGATCGAGGGGGAATATGCGTAAAGGGGTGTCTGTGGACGAAGTGAGTGATTGCAATTTTTCTTCATTTCTTGCGACGACCCAAATTTCGTCAAGGTCGGGGGCTTTGGTCTTCAGCGAGAGGAAAAACTCTTTCCCGATTCCGCTGGACGCGCCCGTTACAATGGCGATTCGTTTCATATTTTTTCTCCGTTAAAATTAAAAGATAGGGGGTATGTATGCGTTGAATTAATATTCAGCGCTTTCAATCACGCCGCCGCCAAGACAGTTGATTCCGTCGTATAATACGGCGTATTGACCTTCTGTGACCGCGCGCTGTTTTTCCGCAAACTCGATATGCAGCCCACCGTCCTGTTTGATGGAAACGTGTACGGGTTGATCAGGTTGACGGTAACGGAATTTTGCCATGCAGTCAAATTCTTTCGTCTTCGGGGCAAAAGGGATCCAGTTAAAGCCTGATACCTCGCAGGATTTTGAATAGAGTGGCGTTTCGTCGCCGTGGGAAACGTAGAGGATATTGTTGACGAGGTCCTTTCTCACCACAAACCATCTTCCGCCCTCGTCCTCACCTTTGATACCGCCAAGGTCCAAGCCTCTGCGTTGACCTAACGTATAATACATAAGACCGCAATGTTCGCCGACTTCTTTGCCTGAAAGATCTAAAATTTTACCCTTGGTGGCAGGCAGGTATGAGCTGAGGAACTTTCTGAAGTTTCTTTCCCCGATAAAGCAAATCCCCGTACTGTCTTTCTTTTTCGCCGTTGCCAGACCGTAGTCAAGGGCGATTTGACGTATCTCGGGTTTTTCCATATCCTGCAAGGGGAACAGTACGTCTGCGAGTTGGGATTGAGAAAGTTGATTTAAAAAATACGTCTGATCCTTGTTCTGATCCTTGGCTTTTTGCAGGAAATGTATGCCGTTTTCATGGGCGATTTTGCAATAATGCCCCGTAGCGATATAATCCGCGCCGAGTTTTTTCGCCTCTTGCAAAAAGGGCCCGAATTTTATTTCCCGATTGCATAAAACGTCGGGGTTGGGGGTTCTGCCCGCCTTATATTCCGCGAGGAAATAGGAAAACACGCGATCCATGTATTCCTTTGCAAAATTGACTGTGTAATAGGGGATATCGAGGACGGAGCAGACACGTCTAACGTCCGTATAATCGTCTTCGGCGGTACAGCAACCGTTTTCGTCGTTTTCTTCCCAGTTCAGCATAAAGAGCCCGATCACGTTATAGCCTTGTTGTTTCAAGAGCAAAGCCGCAACCGAACTATCTACGCCGCCGCTCATACCGACAACGACCGTTTTCGACATAAAACCCTCCTTTTTTTCTTGGCGGAAGAGAGGAAAGTCCTTCCGCGGTGGAAATTTTCGTTTAATTTGAAAATAGTATAGCATAAACGCTTGCAAAAAGCAAACAAAAAATAGTAAAATAGAGTAGCCTTTTGAAAGGCAGAAGAACAAGCGCTCGTAGTCTAACTGGATAAAACAAGGGCCTCCGACGCCCTCGTTGTGAGTTCGAGTCTCGCCGGGCGCACCAAAAAACACCCCCAACCGTCAGGAGGGGGTGTTTTTGCGCAAGGCAGACGAGAACGAACAGAGTTCGCGCGAGGAGCGTAAGCGACGACACCTTGCCGAGGCTCCGCAAAGCGGAAACGGCAAATACTCGCCGGGCGCACCAAAAAACACCCCCAACCGTCAGGAGGGGGTGTTTTTGCGCAAGGCAGACGAGAACGAACAGAGTTCGCGCGAGGAGCGTAAGCCAAAAAGATACACCCCGAAAGTTAAGCTAGCTTTCGGGGTGTAATCGTGTATTAAAAGGATTTCTTTATTTCTTTTCCGTGTGTTCGGGGTCAGAGTTAATACCCACCACGTTATCGACGGGCATTGCAAAGGCAATCCCTTGACCAGGGGTGTCTAACCCTGCCTCTTTGTACAGCGCGTGCAGTACGTCGTCTTTGATCTTTGTCGGGACAAGGATCATGACGATTTCTTTTTCAGGCTGGATCGTGATGTGGAAGAAGGTTTCTGCGTCCTTATTCGCCGTGCCGCGTGCATTGATGACCGTGCCGCCGCGCGCACCGAGCTTTTTCGCCGCGTCCATGACCAGCTCGCTATAACCGCTGTTTACGATACAAAAAATCGCTTCGTGTTTCGTTTTCATAATACACTCCTTCCGTTACTTTCTGTTGTTACTCAAAAACCGATAGATGGCAACCCCGATTACACTCGTCATCGGGACGGTGAACGCGATACCCTTACCCTTTTTTAAGGAACTGAATTTATCGTCCAAACCTTGCAAAATTTCCGTTTCCATATCCTCGCGGATCACGCTGAAGATCACGCTCTTGTCCGAATCTTCCAACCCGAGCATATACAAGGTCTCGGAAGTGGCTGTGCCCTGTGCGGCAACCGCCGTCTGGAGATTGACGTCGAACGAGGTCAAATAGTCCATGTAGAACTCCGTTTTATTGCGATTGACGACGGTGATCAGCAATTTTAACTTGCGGATATTCGTCGTATCAGGTTCATTTTTCTTCGGGGGGTCTACCCGTTTTGTTTTTTTGGTCGTTTTCGTTGAATCCATACCTGCCCCCTACATAAATCGAATAATTTGTTCGTCGTCGGCATCGAGAATGCGTTTCATTGCCAAACGTTCTTTGACGTGTTTGGTCGCTACGGACTTAAACCCGAGCGCCTGAATGGTGATAAGGGGAGTCATTGCTACCATCGCCACCAAACCGAACGCGTCTGCCATGATGCTTGCTTCGCCCTGCAGTACCGCGCATACGCCGATAATAAAGGGGAAGATAAAGGTAGAGGTGAGCGGACCGCTTGCCACTCCGCCCGAGTCGAACGCAATCGCCGTATACAGTTTCGGGACAAAGAAAGACAGCCCAAGCGAGATAAAGTATCCAGGGATTACGTAATAGAGAATGCTAAAATCAAAAATAATACGGATAACGGAAAGGGCAATGGATACCCCAACGCCTGCAGAGAGAGCAATCAGCATCGAACGTTCGCTGACGGCGCCGCCCGTGACCGTTTTTACCTGACGTTTTAAAACGTGAATGGCGGGTTCGGCGAGAACAACGGTAACGCCGAGGATAAACGCGAAAATAATGAGTACCGAAGAATGTCCCTCGGCAAGTTGTACCCCCAGTTTATAACCGATCGGCATAAACCCGACGTGTACAGCCGTTAAAAAGACGAGAAGCCCTAAGAAAGTATAGAGGATACCGAAGCCGATTTGTTTCAGACGTTTCTTGGGCAAATGTATGAACAGTATCTGCAAAATAAAGAAACAAGCAATAATGGGCAAGAGTGCGATGAGCACTTCTTTCGTCGTATTCCAAAGGGTGATAGGAAGATCGGCAAGGTGGGAATCCATCGAATAGTCGGGAAGACGGTAATCCAGTGTTCCCGAGGCAAATATCCCCAAAATCATTACGGCGAGAATGGGGCCGATGGAGCAAAGCGCAATCCAACCGAAGCTGGATTCACGGTCGCGTTTATCGCCGAGGCTCGCGGAGACGCCGACGCCGAGCGCCATGATAAAAGGTACGGTAATCGGTCCCGTTGTTACCCCGCCCGAATCAAACGCGAGGGGTAAAAATCCCGCGTTGCCGTTGATGAGCACTAACGCAACCAACGCAAACAGCAGCATGTAAAAGAAGGTGAGCATTTTGGAAAGTTCCAGACGGAATACAACTTTTAAGACCGAAAGGAGGAGAAAAATGCCTACGCCCATGCCGATAGAAAGGGTGAGGGCGGTGCTGTTGATAACCTCTTTGACTTGCGAAGCAAGTACGGAAAGGTCGGGTTCTGCGACGGTAATAAACAATCCCATCAGAAAACAAACGAGGAGTAGAGTTTTGAATTTGCCCGTTTTAGAAAGCCCGGAACCGATCTGTTCGCCCATAGGCGTCATCGCGATATCCGCGCCGAGGTTGAATAGGGAAATGCCCAAAATCAGCGCGAGTGCCGAACACGCAAACACGATAATCTCTTTTGCGGAGAAAGTAACGAGCGGCGTGAAGCTTAGTACCAGCACGATCAACGCTACGGGCAAAACCGAAACGGCAGCCTCTTTCAATTTTGTAAACAGGGCTTTTAACATCTATACTCCTTTAAAAATCAAACATCCGTATTATGATACCCTATTTTTGTCTGTTTGTCAATCCTTTAGGATCGTTAAGGCGGATTTCTTTTGGGTCAAAGAGGGGAAATTTCAAAGAAAAATCAGAGATTTTTTATAAAAATGCCGATTTTCTCTTATAAAAAACGTTGACTTAATGATTGCGGTGTGCTATCATTATATAAATAAATTGAAATACGGAAATTTATTCATTTTTTGAATAGGAAGAGGGTATTATGGAGATTAAAATCACAAAAACGACGGCGCCCGGCGTGATGCCGCCTGAAAATGAATTAGGGTTTGGTAAAGTGTTTACCGATCACATGCTGCTCGTGGACTGGACGGAGAAAGAGGGCTGGAAGGACGCGCGTATTCAGCCGTTTGGGAATATCAGTCTGCATCCTGCGTCCACGGTATTGCACTACGGCGCGGAGATTTTCGAGGGCTTGAAGGCATACCGCAGAGCGGACGGCGGCGTGCAGTTATTCCGCCCGATGGAAAATATCAGACGTATGAACAACTCTGCCGAGCGTATGAGCCTTCCTCAAATGGACGAAAAGGATATGCTGGAGCTGTTGACTACGTTCGTAAAATTAGAGGAAAAGTGGGTCCCCAAATCGTTTGGGACGTCGCTGTATTTGCGTCCTTTCCTCTTTGGCAACGACGAATCGTTAGGGGTGCATGCGGTGAAGAACGCGACCTTTATGCTGATAGCGTCGCCCAGCGGCAGTTATTATGCAGAAGGGATCAATCCCGTCAGCATCATGATCGAATCGGAAGACGTGCGTACTGTTCGAGGCGGTACTGGGTATGCGAAATGCGGCGGTAACTATGCGGCGAGTACCCGCGCGGGCGAACGCGCTGCAAAGAAAGGGTATTCTCAGGTGCTTTGGCTGGACGGTGTGGAGAGAAAGTATATCGAAGAAGTCGGCGCGATGAACGTTATGTTCAAGATCAACGGAAAAATTGTTACGCCGCTTTTGACGGGGTCTATCCTGCCAGGTATTACCCGTAAGAGCTGTATCGAGGTCTTAAAATCGTTGGGGTATACCGTAGAGGAGAGATTGCTTTCCTTGGAAGAGTTAGTGGATACGTTAGAATGCGGAACGCTGGAGGAAGCATGGGGCTGTGGTACGGCGGCGGTCGTATCGCCCATCGGAAAGTTGGCGTACGGCGACAAGGAATACGTAGTCGGCGGCGGCAAAATCGGTGAAGTTACCCAACGTCTGTACGATATTTTAACAGGGATACAGTGGGGAAAAGAAGAAGATCCCTTCGGCTGGGTCTACCCGTTATAAGAAATCCCGAAAATGTCTTGATTTTCCTTTAAAAAACAGAAAAAACGTGGGTAAATCCGTTGACAAATTCGGTTGGGATTTAGTACAATATATACACTATATATTTAAATGGTTATTCAAAGGCAATGACGGGAAAAAAATCCGTAGTGTTGATTGACAGAGAGTCGGCGGTTGGTGCGAGCCGATACAACCTAAGGAATATAGCTCCTCCCCGAGCCGCCGAGAGAACGGTAAAAGTGCTTTACTAAGTAGATTCGGACGGGTTCTCCCGTAACAGAGAGGTCTTTAAGACGTGAGTGGGCGGTTTTTGACCGTCAATTAGAGTGGTACCGCGGAGTTTCTTCGTCTCTTTTTTGTAAAGCGTTGCGCCTTTTGCGCGGCTTTGTGAAAAAGAGACTTTTTTTATTATAATAACTTAGGGCAATAGGGGACGTAACATGAAAAACAACAACAAATACGTAAAACAATATTTCGAACCGCAGGGCGTGACGATGGACTGGACGAAAAAATCCGCCATTGAACAGCCTCCCGTTTGGTGCAGTGTGGATCTTCGCGACGGCAATCAGGCGTTGATCATTCCTATGAGTTTGGAAGAGAAGTTGGAATTTTTCAAACTTCTTTGCAAGGTGGGATTTAAGGAAATCGAGATCGGTTTCCCTGCGGCAAGCGAGACGGAATACGATTTTTGCCGTACTTTGATTGAAAACGACCTTATTCCCGACAACGTGACGATACAGGTGCTTACGCAGTCCAGAGAACACATCATCGCGAAGACGTTTGAAGCGATTAAAGGGGCGAAAAAGGCGATCGTGCATCTGTACAATTCCACGTCCGTGGCGCAGAGAGAACAGGTATTCAAGCGCGAAAAGCAGGAGATTATCGATATCGCAGTGTTCGGTGCGAAGCTTTGTAAAGAGTACCGTGAAAAGGCGGAAGGACAGATCTTTTTTGAGTATTCGCCCGAAAGCTTTACGGGGACGGAGCCTGAATTTGCGGCGGAGATTTGTAACGCCGTTTTAGATATTTGGCAGCCGACGGCAGACGATAAAACGATTATCAATCTGCCTGTAACCGTTTCTCATTCCATGCCGCACGTGTATGCAAATCAGGTGGAATACATGTGCAAGAACCTCAAAAACAGAGAGAACGTCATCATTTCCCTGCACCCGCATAACGATAGAGGCTGCGCGGTGGCAGACAGTGAAATGGGGTTGTTGGCAGGCGGGGACCGCATCGAGGGTACGTTGTTTGGGAACGGAGAAAGAACGGGCAACGTGGATATCATCACCCTTGCCTTGAATATGTATTCGCAAGGGATAGATCCGCAGTTGGATTTTTCCGATCTGCCTATGATCACCGAAGTGTATGAACGTGTGACGAGAATGAAAGTGGGCGAACGTCAGCCATATTCTGGATCGTTGGTTTTTGCGGCGTTCTCAGGCTCTCACCAGGACGCGATTGCAAAGGGTATGAAATACCGCGTGGAAAAGGGAGTCAATACCTGGACGGTACCTTATCTTCCTCTCGATCCTGCCGACGTTGGCAGAGTGTACGAGGCAGACGTTATCCGTATCAATTCTCAATCGGGTAAAGGGGGGATTGGATATATCCTCGAAACGCAGTTCAAGCTGGTTCTGCCCAAGAAAATGCGCGAGGTGTTCGGGTATCACGTCAAGAGTATTTCCGATCATGCGCACAAAGAATTGTTGCCTGACGAAGTGCATGATATTTTCCTGCGTGACTTTGTCAACTTGAATGAAAAACTGGATATAATCGGTGCTACGTACGAAGACGACGGTGAGAAAGTAACGGGCGTTGTGGAGATCGTGTACTTGGGCGAAAAGCAAAAGGTGACGGTGGTCGGAAACGGACGTTTGGATTGCGTCAGCACAGCCATCAAGCAAGTGACGGGCAGAGAATACGTTTTAGAGAGCTACGTAGAACATGCTTTGGAAGAAAAATCCTCTTCGAAAGCGGCGTCGTACGTATGTATTGTAGAGGATGGAAAGGCGCACTGGGGCACGGGTATCCACAGCGATATTATGATTTCTTCCGTGAAAGCGTTGGTTTCCGCAGTGAATAGAATGTTAGGAGAAGCAGTATGAAATTAAGCGGCGCGCAAATTTTAATCAAGACCCTTATCGAACAGGGCGTAACCGATATTTTCGGTTACCCTGGCGGTCAGGTCATCAATATTTACGACGCTTTGTATGAATATAAGGACCAAATCAATCACGTGCTGACCGCGCACGAACAGGGCGCGGCGCATGCGGCGGACGGATATTCCCGCGCGACGGGAAAGGTGGGCGTGTGTTTGGCAACCAGCGGTCCGGGCGCGACCAACCTCGTCACGGGGATCGCGACGGCGATGCTCGATTCGATACCCATGGTCGCGATCACGGGGAACGTACCTTGTTCCTTGATTGGTAAAGACAGTTTCCAAGAGATTGATATTACGGGCGTGACTCTGCCTATTACGAAACACAATTATTTCGTATCCAACGTGGCGGAGCTTGCCGACACCCTCCGCGAAGCGTTTGCGGTGGCAAAATCTGGCAGACCCGGCCCCGTCCTTGTCGATATTCCTAAGGACGTGCAGATGGCAAAATACGAATATGAGGAAAAACCGATTGCAAAGAAAATTCCTTTGCCCAAGGTCAAGGAGAGCTTGATAGACGAGGCGGCGGCGATGATCGCGCAGGCGAAAAAGCCGTATATTTACGTCGGCGGCGGTGCGGCAGGGCTTGGTATGGGTCAGGACATCGTGGCGTTTGCGGAAAAGATCGGCGCGGTGATTGGCTGTTCGTTTATGGGGCTGTCCGCTGTACCGCAAAACAACGAACGTTTCCTCGGTATGCAGGGTATGCATGGACATTACGCGTCTTCCATGGCGCAAAACGAGGCGGATCTTATTCTGGCGGTCGGCGTGCGTTTCTCCGACAGAGCAACGGGGAACGTTGCAAAGTTTGCAAAAAAGAGCAAGATCATTCAGCTTGATCCCGATTGCGCGGAAGTTAATAAGAACGTTCGCGTGGATTTAGGGCTTGTCGGCGACGTGGAGGATTCGTTCAAGCGTATCGCGGCGAAGTGTGAAAGAAAAGAAAATTACGATTGGCTTCTTCAAGTCAATAACTTAAAAGCGGAAGAAAAGGGTTTTGAGGCGGAGATTGCGGCTGCTGCGAAAGCTCCCCTTACCCCCAGACGGGTCTTTGATATCATTAACGAACTGAAATTGCCCGCAACGATCACGGCGACGGACGTTGGACAGCACCAGATGTGGGCGGCGCAATATTCCACGTTTGACCGTCCACGCCGTATT
Organism: Clostridiales bacterium; assembly: GCA_015069365.1. Lineage (GTDB taxonomy): Bacteria > Bacillota > Clostridia > Christensenellales > Borkfalkiaceae > Scatosoma. The sequence continues at coordinate 12,706 of SVIT01000034.1, forward strand.
GTATCCAGCGGTGGGCTTGGGACGATGGGTTTTGGGCTCGGCGCGGCGATCGGCGCGTACGTGGCGACGAAAGATCCCGTTGTGTTGATTACGGGGGACGGTAGCTTTGGTATGAATTTGAACGAGTTGGCAACTGCGGTCACTTATAAAATCCCCGTGGTCATTGTATTGATGAACAACGGTGTTCTGGGTATGGTAAGACAGTGGCAGACTCTCTTTTTTGGGAAGAGATATTCTAGCACGGTTTTATCCAGAAAGACGGATTTTGTAGCCCTTGCAAAGGCGTTTGGCGCAGAGGGGTATCTTGCAGAAACTGAGGTGGAATTCCGCCGAGTGTTCTCGCAGGCGATCACTTCGGACAAGCCGGTTGTCATTGACGTGAGAATTGACAAGGATGAGCTGGTATTGCCCATGTTGCCCCCTGGCGGCGCGATAGACGATATCATCACCGTCATTAAGCAGTAAGGAGGGGAAAGCATGGAAAACAATAAATTTGTCATAGCGGTTTACGTGGACAACAAAGCAGGGGTTCTGACCCGCATAACGTCGATGTTCACACGCCGCGGTTTCAATATCGATACGCTGACTGGGGGAGGGACGGAACGTCCTGAGTTTTCCCGTATTACCATCACCATGAGCGGGGATGATTACGTGAAAGAACAGCTTATCGGTCAATTGAAAAAACTGCTCGTGGTAAAGAAAGTAGAGGTTTTGCAGGAAGAACCGATCAAGAGAGAGTTGATGCTGATCAAGGTGAATAACAAGTCGGAGCATAGAAACGATATCATGGCGGCGGTAGACGTATTCCGCGCGAGTGTTATCGACTATTCCCCCGAAGCAATGTGTATCGAGGTAACGGGGAATCCTTCCAAGATCGACGCATTTGTAAAACTGATGGAACCCTTCGGGATTTTGGAAATGTGCCGTACGGGTATCGTAGCCCTCAATCGCGGCGCGAACACCCTTTTCAATTAAAACAGTCAAACATAAAGGAGAGATATCATGGCAAGAATTTTTTATCAACAGGATTGCGATTTAAACAAATTAAACGGTAAGACGGTGGCGATCATCGGTTACGGTTCTCAAGGTCACGCACACGCGCTGAATTTGAAAGATTCGGGCGTAAAGGTAATCGTTGGGCTTTATAAAGGCAGTAAGAGCTGGGAAAAGGCGGAAAAGCAGGGCTTGACCGTTATGACGGCGGCGGAAGCGGCAAAAGCGGCGGATTTGATTATGATCCTTATCAACGACGAAAAGCAGGCGAAACTCTATAAAGAGAGCATTGAACCCAACCTTACCGAAGGTAAGACCTTGGCTTTCGCACACGGTTTCAATATCCATTTCGGTTGCATTAAGCCCCCGAAGAACGTCAACGTTATCATGGTTGCACCCAAAGGCCCCGGACATACCGTTCGTAGTGAATATCAGGTAGGCAAAGGCGTGCCTTGTCTTATCGCAGTGGAACAGGACGCAACGGGGGATGCTTTAGAGATCGGTCTTGCATATGCGCTGGGTATCGGCGGCGCAAGAGCGGGTGTTTTGGAAACCAACTTCCGCACGGAAACGGAAACCGACCTTTTCGGTGAACAAGCAGTGCTTTGCGGCGGCGTTTGCGCGTTGATGCAGGCAGGGTTTGAGACTCTCGTAGAGGCTGGTTATGATCCCAGAAACGCATACTTTGAATGTATCCACGAAATGAAACTCATTGTTGACCTCATTTACCAGAGCGGTTTTGAGGGAATGAGATACTCCATTTCCAACACGGCGGAATATGGCGATTACGTTACTGGTCCAAAGATTATCACCGAAGAAACCAAGAAAGCCATGAAGAAAGTCTTGAAAGATATTCAAGATGGTACTTTCGCAAAAGAATTTTTGCTCGATATGTCCGACGCAGGTGCGCAGGTACACTTTAACGCTATGAGAAAGATCGCTGCGGAACACCCTTCCGAAGTGGTCGGTAAAGATATCCGTAAGCTGTATAGCTGGGCGGATGAAGAAAAATTCATCAATAACTAACACGGAGAGCAGCGAGGGGTATACTACCCCTCGCGTAGCCCGTTAAAAGGAAAATTATGATTAAAGAAAAGATAGTAGACGGATTTCAGAACGCTCCGCACAGATCCTTGTATCATGCGTTGGGGCTTACGGAAGAGGAGCAGGCTCGCCCTTTAATCGGCGTAGTTTGTTCTTACAACGAGATCGTACCCGGTCATATAAACCTCGATAAAATCTGCGACGCGGTGAAACTTGGGGTTGCAATGGCAGGCGGTACGCCGATTATGTTTCCTGCAATCACCGTTTGCGACGGGATTGCCATGGGGCATACGGGGATGAAATATTCCCTCGTTACGCGTGACTTGATCGCCGATTCGACCGAGGCAATGGTTATGGCGCATGGGTTTGACGGTTTGGTCATGATCCCCAACTGCGATAAAAATGTGCCCGGGCTT
>SVIT01000035.1 GCA_015069365.1 Clostridiales bacterium
TTTTCCCCTAAATATCTCAAAAGTCCCGCCGCTGGATAAACTACCAACGACGTCCCTCCAACAATCAACGTATTCGCTTTAGATATTGCGCGTACTGCTCCCATAACAGTATCATCGTCTAATCCCTCTTCATATAACACAACATCTGGTTTGATTAAACCGCCACAAGGGCAATACGGTATACCGTCTGAAGAAATAACCTCGTACACGGTATACCTCTTTCCGCATTTTTTACAATAATTACGCCAAACGCTTCCGTGCAGTTCATACACATTTTTACTACCTGCCTTTTGATGCAATCCATCAATATTCTGCGTGATGACTGCCGTGAGCTTTCCCGATTGTTCTAACCGAGCTAAGCCAGCATGACAAGCATTGGGCAAAGCATTTGGAAACAGCATTTTCTGCTTATAAAAGCGGTAAAACTCCTCTGTGTGCCGATAGAAAAAGGTATGTGAAACCATAGTCTCTGGGGGGAATGCGTATTCTTCATGATACAGCCCGTCTGTTGATCGAAAATCGGGAATACCGCTCTCCGTGCTAACGCCAGCGCCGCCGAAAAATACAACGTTCCCTTCTTGTAATATTCCATTCGACCTCTGCAAACGTTCTTCATAAGATAAATTCATCGCGTACATCCCCCATATAACTAAAACAGCGAGGCTTCCCTCGCTGTTTTTTAGTCTTCTAAACCTTCGTTGAGTTTTGCAAGCAAAGCGTCCAAATCTTCACCGTGAACCGCAACAGCCTCAGCAACCGTTTCGCCGTGCGCCATAGCGCAACCGAAACAATGCATACCTGCGGACATCAAAATCTCAGGTGCGTTGGGGTTGATCTGTAAGCAATCTGCAATCAACGTATCTGCCGTAATCTTAGCCATAACCATAATCTCCTTTTTTCTTTTACTTATTTATAACGCATCTCCTCTGTTTTCAAACATAAAAAACACGTCTTTCACAATTTTTAATTAAAAATATAAACCGAAAAGTTTTTTAATCTTTGCATTCGTCCTAAAACGAAGTTTTTTGCCCAATACCACCTCTTGCATAATTGATTGCGCGCGCTCCCATTCCGCACCGAGCCCCGCTTTTTCAATCACCGCTTTTGCAGACAAAAGGTCTGCGTTGCGGGCATCCAAATCATGCGCATCTGAGCCGATGCAGTGCACCAAACCTTTTTTCAATAACGCCATCGCAAATTTCGATGATCGTTTATCAATGAAAGACTGCGCATTGACCTGCAGCAGGCATCCCATATTGACAAGCTGCATTACGAGAGCGGGTTTTTTCAATATCTCCTCATAACGCTCTACGTGCGCTATGATAGGAAGATAGTCCGTTTCCGCAATAAATTCCGCCAAACGCGCCAACAATAACGAATGCCATTTTTCCATAAATGGAAACTCAAATAAAATACACTCCGTTCCCTCAATCGCCAACGAGCAAAGCTCCTCAAGCTGAGGAAGATTTAAGCCGGTAAAATGCACCTCCGCACCCAAACGCACCTCAATATTTTCAGGGATATGCGGTTTTAAACGTGCATATACCTCGGCGCGTTTTTCGACAAATTGCGATGGGCTACGACGTTTTCCATAATAATGGGGAGTCAAAACGAGTAGCGTCGTCCCTTGCGCAAGCTCCGCCTCGAGCATTTTACAAGCAATCTCTGTATTCTTTGCACCATCGTCAATATGCGGCAAAATATGTGTATGGATATCAATCATTTTCCCCTCATCATTTTCAAGACGTTACTTGAAATATTTTACGCCGCTTTCGAAAATTTTCATATCGAAGTTGCCCTCTACGTTCTTGTAAAGGTTGTCGCCGATACGTTCGCTGTGGCCCATTTTACCCAGCACTCTACCGTCGGGAGAGGTGATACCCTCAATCGCCCACATCGAGCCGTTGGGGTTAAACGGGGATACCATGATCGCGTTGCCGCTAAGATCAGCGTACTGCGTTGCAATCTGACCGCCTTGCTTCATCTTCTCAAGCTCTGCGATCGGGGCAACGATTTTCCCTTCACCGTGGGATACGGGCACCTTATAAACTTCGCCCACCTTACAAGCGGAAAGCCAAGGCGAAAGGTTGGACGCAACCCGCACGTCCACAATCGTTGAAACGTGACGGGAAATATTGTTAAACGTGAGTGTAGGAGAATCCGCAGTCATTTCTTTTACGTGACCGTAAGGAACAAGCCCGAGCTTGATCAGTGCCTGGAACCCATTACAGATACCCAAAGCCAAACCGTCGCGGTTGTTCAACAATTCTTCCACTTGCTCCGCGATATACGGATTACGGAAGGTCGTTGCGATAAATTTACCGCTGCCGTCCGGTTCGTCACCACCCGAGAAGCCGCCGGGGAATGCAATAATATTCGCGTTCTTAATCGCTTTCACAATTTCAGAAACGCTTTCTTCAATATCCCGCGCCGTACGGTTACGCACAACGACTGTCTGCACGTCTGCGCCTGCAAGCAAGAATTTTCTTGCTGTATCCAACTCGCAGTTGGTGCCAGGGAACGCAGGAATAAACACGCGAGGTTTTGCAATCTTTGTGGAAATATTGCTGTACTTAACACCGCCCGTATAATCGCACTTTTCAGCCTTCCCATCAGCCTTTGCAACCGTTGCAAAAACACTTTCAAGAGGACTGATATACGCGCATGCTGCGCCGTCCAACGATACTTTTTCATTACCGCAAATATATGCGTCACCGCATACCTGCCCTATGCGTTTCTTCAAAATCGCCTCGTTAAATGCGTTTTCATCACGCAGGGAAATAACGATATCGCCATATCCTTCCGTGTACAATTCATCCGCAGACATCTCAAAGTTTACACCAACTTCGTTACCCAACGCAGACTTGATCACAGCCGCGCCAACGCCACCGTTTTCTACCACAGTCGCATAGGTAATATTGCCGTTTTGGATATTTTTATATACTTCTTCGTATACCGCTTTCAACCCATCAAAATCAGGAACGGCGTACTCGTCTTTGGGTACGGGAATATGGTACAAGGTTTCACCGCCCTTTAAAACGTTGGTGATCAGCTCGCTTGCCTTTGCAGGCGCAAGCGCAAACGAAATAAGCGTAGGCGGAACGTGGATATTCTCAAACGTACCGCTCATGCTGTCCTTACCGCCGATCGCACCAAGCCCTAAACCGATCTGTGCATATACCGCGCCGAGCAGTGCTGAAGCAGGAACGCCCCATACCTTTGCATCCTTGGTCATTCTTTGGAAAAATTCTTGCAAAGTCAAGCGAATATCGCTGTATTTTGCACCCGTAACAGCCACTTTTGAAACGGAAGCAACAATGGAATAGATCGCCCCGATAAACGGACTGGTCTCCATAAGATAAGGAGAATAGCCATACGCCGAAACGGTACAAACATCTGTTTCGCCGCCACAAATCTTCGCCGCCATCGCGATCGCAGGCGTGCGCTGCGTCTTACCACCCCAAGGCATATATACCGTTCTTGCGCCGATGGTCGAGTCAAACGTTTCGCTAAGACCTTTCTTCGCGCAAACATTGAGGTCAGAAAGGACTTTTTTGGTCGTTTCCGCAAAGCCAACCCCCGATTTTTTCTTAAACCACTGTGTAGCGCTGTCTGTAATCTCTACGTCCGTTTCCTGTTTTACGCCGTTCGTGTTAAGGAAATCGCGGGAAATATCCACAATCGCCTTACCCTTTAAGAACATCTTCATGCGCCCCGTGTCCGTAACGACCGCTACGGGAGTCGCCGCAAGGTTCTCTTCCGCCGCCAACGCGATAAACGCCTCAACGTCCTTTTCAGCGATCACGACCGCCATACGTTCTTGTGATTCGGAAATCGCAAGCTCCGTTCCGTTCAAACCCTCGTATTTCTTGGGTACCTTGTCAAGATCGATATTCAAACCGTCCGCAAGCTCGCCGATTGCAACCGAAACGCCGCCTGCGCCAAAGTCATTACATTTTTTAATTTTACGGGTTGCCTCTTTATTGAGGAACAAACGTTGCAGTTTTCTTTCTGTCAACGCGTTGCCTTTTTGGACTTCCGCGCCGCAGGTTTCTACCGATTTCACATCGTGCGCTTTGGAAGAACCAGTTGCGCCGCCGCACCCGTCGCGCCCAGTTTCACCGCCAAGCAGAACGATAATATCCCCTGCCTTGGGCGCTTCTCTATACACCATTTCCTTTCTCGCGCCGCCAACAACAAAACCAGTCTCCAAACGTTTTGCTTTATAGCCCTCGTGGTAGACTTCGTCAACGATACCCGTTGCAAGCCCGATCTGGTTGCCATACGAGGAGAACCCTGCCGCCGCGCGCTGCGTGATAACGCGCTGAGGGAGTTTCCCCGCAAGCGTGTCTTCCAAGCTCTCTCTGGGATCAGACGCACCCGTGATACGCATCGCCTGGTATACGTACGTTCTGCCGCTCAAGGGATCGCGGATTGCGCCGCCCAAACAAGTCGCTGCACCGCCGAACGGTTCGATTTCCGTCGGGTGATTATGCGTTTCGTTTTTGAACATGACAAGATACTGTTCTTTCTTTCCGTCGATCTCCGCTTCGATCTGAATGGAACAAGCATTGATTTCGTCGGAAATATCCAGATTATCAAGCTTGCCGTCTTTCTTTAATTTTTTCGCCGCAATCGTCGCCAAATCCATCAAACAAGGGTACTTGTCGGGACGTGCGCCGTTCAACTCTTTATACAAATCCTCATACAGATGATACGCCTTCTCAATCGAGGGGTTTTCTGCGGAGATTTTCACGTTTTTCAGCTCGGTTGCAAACGTCGTGTGACGGCAATGGTCGGACCAATAGGTATCAATTACTTTGAGTTCCGTTTCCGTCGGATTACGCTTTTCACCTCTAAAATAATCGCGCACGAATACGAGGTCGGCAACGCTCATTGCAAAGCCGACGTTTTTATGATATTCTGCGATCTTTTCATCCGACATCTCGATAAAGCCTGCCACGTCCTGAACGGGCGCGCCCTCTACAGTTTCGCGCACCAACGTTTGAGGTTTTTCAAACCCAACCTCTTCACTTTCCACGGGATTGATGATATGCTTTTTAATCTTGACGAGCTCTTCCTCTGTCACACCTTTCACCAAATACACTCTTGCACATTTGATGAGGGGACGGGATTTCTTTGTCAAAAGCTGTACGCACTGCGCCGCACTGTCAGCGCGTTGGTCGTATTGCCCCGTCAAATAGCTGACCGCAAAAGCGCGGTATCCGTTGGGAATCTTCAGGTTTTCCAAATAGACGTTATCAACGGGCGGTTCGGAAAACACCGTACCCAGGGATGCGTTGAGTTCTTCTTCGCTGAGTCCTTCCACGTCGTAACGAAGCACCAAACGCAAATCTTCCGCGTGGATACCAAGCAACGTTTTAATATCCGTCGCTTCCTTTCTTGCCTGTACGTTGTCTTTCTTTTCCACAAAAATTCTATAAATCATTTTTAACCTCGTTTATACTTTGGTGATGTCTTTATATTTAATACCGATATCCTTGCGGCAGTACATTTTGTCGAAGTGTATTTTCTTTGCGTTTTCGTACACTTTCTTTCTCGCCGCCTCAATATCTTTCCCCTTGGCAACCACGCCGAGGACTCTGCCACCGCTCGTGACAAGCTTCCCATCTTTCATTGCCGTGCCTGCATGGTATACCGTTATGTCGCTGTCCAGATTGCCGAACGTGATCTCTTTGCCCTTTTCGTAAGATTCGGGATACCCGCCGCTCGCCAGCACAAGGCATACGCATGCGCCATCTTCCCATTCGATATCGACGCCGTCAAGTCTTTCTTCCACGATTGCCTCGAAGATCTCCATAAGATCAGTCTTCAACATAGGGAGAATGACTTGCGTTTCAGGATCCCCGAAACGAGAGTTGTATTCGATGACCTTATACCCGTCTTTTGTCTTCATCAGACCGAAGTACAAGACCCCTTTAAACGGTCTGCCTTCTGAATTCATCGCATACATGGTAGGCACCATAATCTTTTCCATGACTTCTTTCGCCGATTTTTCACCGAAGAAAGGAGCAGGTGAAAACGTCCCCATACCGCCCGTATTAAGCCCCTCGTCGTTATCCAACGCGCGCTTGTGATCACAACTGGTGATCATGGGTTTAATCGTCTTTCCGTCGGTAAATGCAAGACAGGAAACCTCTGGTCCCTCTAAAAATTCTTCCACAACAACCGTATTGCCTGCATTGCCGAACTTCGCCTCAAGCATCATTTCTTTGACCCCCACAAGCGCCTCTTCACGGGTCTTGCAGATCAAAACGCCTTTTCCGAGCGCCAAGCCGTCCGCCTTTAAAACAACGGGGATATCACACGTTTCCACGTACGCTTTCGCCGCTTCATAATCGGAAAACGTCTCGTATTTCGCCGTGGGAATACCGTATTTTTTCATGAGTTCTTTAGAGAACGCTTTACTCGCCTCGATGATCGCGGCATTTTTACGGGGCCCGAACGCCTTATGTCCGCGGCTTTCCAACTCGTCGACAAGCCCAAGTGCCAAAGGATCGTCGGGTGTTACAACCGTAAAATCGATATCTCCCTTTTGATCGACCCACTCACCAACCGCCTTTACGTCGCAATAATCGACGTTGACGAGTTCCGCCAGCTCTGCAATCCCCGCATTTCCTTTCATTGCATAGATTTTATTGACCTTGGGCGATTTTGAAAGTGCGGTTATAACCGCATGTTCTCTACCGCCGTTCCCGATCACCAAAACGTTCATCTTTATTCTCCTTCGTTTGCAATATATACCGTTCTGCCCACCTTTTTTACTCTGCCTTGGCAAAGAAGTTTTACACATTCGGGCAACATTTTATGTTCCTCTTTCAAAATCCGCGCCTGCAGGGTTTCGGGAGTATCGTCGGGCAAAACCTCGACTGCGCGTTGCATAATGATCGCGCCGCCGTCCACGTCTGCCTCTACAAAATGCACCGTCGCGCCGCTGAGTTTCACCCCATATTCGATCGCCGCCGTATGCACTTTTAAACCGTAATACCCCATACCGCAAAAGGCAGGAATCAAGGACGGGTGAATGTTGATAATGCGCCCGTCAAATTCTTTGATAAAGTCCGCAGGAACGACCAATAGCCAACCTGCAAGCACGATATATTCTACGCCGTTTGCCTTTAACATCTTGGCTACATCGGCGTAAAACGCAGCTTTATCCTGATATTTGTCACGATCGTATACAAGGGGTTTAATCCCATGTTTTTGCGCGCGCTCAATCGCGCCGATGTTGGGTTTTGACGCCACCAGGTATTCGATCACGCAAAAATTTTCACGCTCGTTCGCATCGATGATAGATTGAAAATCCGTACCGCCGCCCGAGGCAAATACCGCTACTTTTTTCATTTTAAAATCACGCCTTTCCCTGCTACCGTCTTACCCAAAAGAACAACCTCTTCGCCTGTTGCTTTGAGGGATTCGATCGCCGCGTCCACGTTTTCGGGATCAACGCACACAATCATACCGATACCCATATTGAACGTATTGTAGATCTGTTCGTCCGTAATCCCTGCGCGTTTTTGCATTACTTTGAATACGGGAGGCACGTCATAGGATTTCGTGTCGATTTCCGCAGCAACCCCCTCGGGTAAAATCCTGGGAATGTTCTCGATAAAACCGCCGCCCGTAATATGCGCGATTCCTTTTACCGATACCTTTTCGATCAAGGAAAGAATACTCTTCACGTAGATACGGGTGGGCTTGAGAAGTACTTCTGCCACCGTTGCACCCAACTCTTCATCGTACGCCTCCAAAGCCGCTTTATCACTGTCCCCGAATAATTTTCTAACCAACGAATAGCCGTTGGAATGTACCCCCGTCGATTTCAAACCGATCAGTACGTCGCCAGGCTGAATGTTTTTACCATTGATAACCTTTTTCTTGTCAACGATACCAACCGCGAAGCCTGCAAGATCGTATTCTCCGTCGGGATAGAACCCAGGCATTTCCGCAGTTTCACCGCCGATCAGCGCACAGCCTGCCTGACGGCAACCTTCCGCGATCCCTTTTACAACCTCTGCCTCCGCCTCGGGATACAGTCTTCCGCAAGCGTAATAATCAAGGAAAAACAACGGTTTTGCGCCTTGGCAGACGATATCGTTTACGCACATTGCAACTGCGTCGATACCGATCGTGTCGTGCTTTTCGAGCAGGAATGCATATTTCAGCTTCGTTCCTACCCCGTCCGTACCTGCAACCAACACAGGTTCTTCCATCTTTTCGCCCGCAATCGAATAGAATCCGCCAAACGAACCGAGATCGCCGATAACGTTGTTATCATAGGTGGATTTTACGTGTTTTTTCATGAGTTCGACTGCCTTGTAACCTCTCGTTACGTCAACACCGCTGTCCTTATAAGAAATCGCCATTTTTACTTTCTCCTAATATTAATCATTCGTTTTATTTTCGGAAATTTTATAATCGTATTTGTTTTCCCCAGAAGAAGGGGCTTCCGTGGGATAATTCCCATCGAAGCATGCCGCGCAATAGCCCTTGCAACCGCCGCCCTCGCCCAGTTTGAACACGTCTTCAAGCGGCAGGAATCCTACCGAATCCGCCCCGAATATCTTTGCAATCTCCTCGGGGGTATGATTGCAGGCAATCAGGTCCTTTCTCGACGCGATGTCCGTGCCATAATAGCAAGGATTCAGGAAAGCGGGCGCAGATGAGCGAATGTGAATCTCTTTCGCGCCTGCGTCACGCAATAATTTGACAACGCGCGCACAAGTCGTACCGCGGACGATTGAATCGTCTACCAAAATAACTCGTTTGCCGCGTACCGTTTCCGCAACTGGGTTCAGTTTTATCTTTACTTTATCTTCGCGCACGTTTTGACCAGGATCAATGAACGTTCTGCCGATGTATTTATTTTTGATCAATCCGATTCCATAAGGAATCCCCGATTCTTCCGCATAACCGATCGCCGCGTCTAACCCCGAATCGGGCGCACCGATGACAACGTCTGCCTCTACCGCATGTACTCTCGCCAAAAAGGCGCCCGCACGCTTTCTCGCCAAATGCACCGAACAGCCTGCAATCGAAGAATCCGGTCTTGCCGTATACAGGTATTCGAATACGCACATTCTTTCGGGCGTTTCTCCGCAATGCTCGGTAATGGACCGAATGCCCTCTTTCGTGAAAATGACGATCTCTCCAGGCTGCACGTCGCGGATATACGTTGCGCCGACAGAATTTAACGCACAGGTCTCACTTGCAACCACGTATTCCCCATCGTTACGCTGACCGAAACACAACGGGTGCATACCACGTTGATCGCGCGCCGCAATCAGTTTTTGCGGGGACATGATCAAAATGGAATACGCCCCGTTCATTTTTCCCATCGCTCTGCAAACCGCCTCTTCGATTGAGCTCGAATTAATACGCTCTTTGATGATCACTGCAGAAATGATTTCCGCATCGTTGCCCGTGTGAAAAATGGAACCGTTCATTTCCATTTCCCTCTTCAGTTCGACTCCGTTGACAAGCTTTCCGTCCAGGGAAATCGCTAACTTTCCTTTACTATGATTGACCACAATCGGCTCTGCATTGATACGGTCTTTCGTAGCCGAAGTCCCGTAACGCACGTTACCGATGGCAAGCTGACCGCAACCGAGGGATCTTAATACGTCGGCGTTGAATACGTCGTTGACAAGCCCCGAATCTTTATAGGCATGGAAGACTCCGTCATCATTGACGACGATACCGCAACTGGCTTGACCGCGGTGCTGCAACGCATACAGTCCGTAATAGATACTGGACGCGACGTCTGCTGTTTCCGTACCGAAAATACCGAGTACCGCCATAGATTATTCCCCCATCAATCTTCTCATCATTTCTTGATAAGCGCCCTCTACACCGCCAAGGTCGCGACGGAAACGGTCTTTATCCAACTTCTCGCCCGTCGTAGAATCCCAGAAGCGGCAGGTGTCGGGAGAAATTTCGTCCGCAAGTACGATCTCGCCGTCTGCGGTCTTACCGAATTCGATCTTAAAATCGACGAGCGTAACGTTGAGTTTCTTGAAATATTCTTTCAATACTTCGTTGATCTTGAACGCCATAGATTTTACGAGCGCAATCTCGTCTTTCGTCGCAAGACCGAGCGCAAGCGCGTGGTATTCGTTGAGCAAAGGATCGCCCAAATCGTCGTTCTTATAAGAGAACTCGATGGTGGGTTCCGCAAATACAATACCCTCTTTTACACCGTAATGTTTTGCGAACGAACCTGCGGAAATGTTACGAATAATGACTTCCAAAGGAAGAATTTTCACTCTCTTTACCAGCGTATCTCTATCCGAAAGTTCTTCCACGAAATGAGTCTTTACCCCTTCTTTTTCCAAGATCTGCATGAGGAAGTTGCTCATCTTGTTGTTGATAACGCCTTTCCCCTCGATTGTGCCTTTTTTCAAACCGTTGAACGCCGTAGCGTCGTCTTTATAGGAAACGATAACAAGATTTTTGTCGTCCGTTTCATATACTCTTTTTGCCTTGCCTTCGTACATCTGCACTTTCTTTTCCATGATATGTTCTCCGTTAAAATTATTTTTTTCTTTTTGTATGATTACAGCATTTCCTGCAACGCCGCGTCATCGGCATTGATCTTTGCTTTCATATTTTCCTTGTATTCTGCCAACTTGTCCGCGATATCGGGATATTTGATACCCAAGATCTGCAATGCAAGCAAGCCCGCGTTTTCGCCGCCGTTTACGCCTACCGTCGCCACGGGGATTCCCGAGGGCATCTGCACGATAGAAAGCAAACTATCCAACCCGCCCATCATATCCGTCTTCACGGGAAGCCCGATCACGGGAAGGGTCGTCAGCGCCGCAATTACGCCGCCGAGATGTGCCGCTTTCCCTGCCGCACAAATCAATACCTCGATACCCCGTTCTTTTGCCGTGGACGCAAATTCATGCGCCTCGTCAGGCGTACGGTGCGCGGAAATAACGCGTACCTCTGTCTCCACTCCAAATTTCTTCAGCACGTTGACCGCGGGTTTTACCACCTCAAAATCCGATTTACTGCCCATTAAAATACCGACTTTGCTCATAACGTCTCCTTTTCGTGACCGATTATAATTAAAATGGAGCGCAATTTACGTTGCACTCCATATATTTACTGCTCTATGAAAAAAGCGCGCTTTGCGCCCGTTGCGATTTTTTCGCGCGAAAAAAACCCAAACTCTATACGATTGTCCCCTCTTTTTCTACGTATCATTTTAAGACCTCTCGCATCGCATTTATCATCAGTTTCGCCCTACATTCTTATTATAGCAAAATAAAATAAAAAAAGCAATCACAGTAAAAATTTTTTTTCGCTTATCTCCCTTTGTGAATTTTTCACAACCGCGTGATAAAATTTTCATTATTATACATAATAATGCACTGTATATGCGTTGCTTTGTTTTGTCTCTTTACCACAATAATCCTCCACCCAAATATATTATGTATCTCCTAAATGACGATGCGGAACGTTTTTGTTATTCTTCCGCGCAATAAAATCCCCGTCGGCGCGTTTCAATCAAGTGATATTCCCGTATATTTTCAAACTCCGCCGTAATCGGACTATGCGGCGAAGAGAAAGCCAGCATACCCGATGGCTCGGCAATCATACAATATCCGTCACCGCAAAAAAATATCGGAATCCCATAACAATAGGCGTAGGAACGAAGTAAAACTTGCTGTAAAGAATTGACCACACGGCCGAACGGACACACAATAAAATCGCTGCCACAAAGGGACAACGCCTTGACAACATCGGGGAAATTGATGTCCTCTGCCACTACCACGCCCATTCTGCCCAACTTGGTTTCATAAACCCTAATCGCACCGCCGCAAGAAACTTCGCCGTCGATTACGTTCAACATATCCGAAACCCCAGTAAGCTTGCCATTTTCCGCGACCACAGCGGATTTTCGTTTGTGCCCTCGCGTGTCCGTCACACAACCGCACACCACCACACCTTTCGCTTTTTTCGAAAGCCGCGCCGCCTCCTCGAAAAAGTCGCTCTCTCCTTTTAGCTCCTTTTCATAGCTCACCTCACCCATACCCTCAAAACCAAAAATAATCAGATCTTCCTCGCTATAAGCATAATCTTTTGCAAACGCGCCTAACCTACCCCTACCCACAAAACAAATCCGCATACACTCCCTCCCATTTTCTCTCCTTGTATTATACACAGAAGATAGAAAAATGGTTACAAGGCGTTAAAAAAGGCAGACATGCCGTCTGCCTTTCCCTTTAATCTGTCTATTTGCAATACTCCTCGACGATTTTTTGCATTTCGTCTGCTTTTTTCACCATATCCTGAGCCAACTTTAAATGCGCCTTTGCTCGCACCAAATTTTGATCGGGATAATGAATGCGGAAATATTTATCACCATTGAGATAGTCCGTTAAAAACCGTACACCGCATTCTGCCGTCATAGACAACGCACCACAAGCGAGCGTCCTCTTTTCCTCTTCCGTTAAGCTGTCGCGAACGGTAGTAACGAACCCACGCGCAAACGCCTCGTATTTTTCCATATCCAAGGCTACGCGTGACAGGTCTCGTTCATCTTCGGCACCCGTAGACGCAATCACGCGAATCGCGTCACCGAAATCAAACGCCACCAATCCAGGCATAACCGTATCCAAATCAATTACGGAAAGGTGTTGCAAGGTCTTTGAATCAAACAAAACGTTACTCGGTTTCGTATCGTTATGCGTTACGCGCAAGGGCAATTTCCCTTGACGTTGCAACCTATACGGAAGGGTCGCCTGTTCTTCCAGCGCAAGATATCCGTCGACCAAATCAGCAACCTCCGCAGCGCGTCCCGCAGCATCCTCTTTCAACGCTGTACGCAACGCCTCAAAACGTAAAATCGTATTGTGGAAATGGGGAATAACGATATTCAACTCGCTCACGGGATAATCCGCCAAATACAGCTGGAATTCCCCATACGCAATCCCTGCTTCCTCAACCACACCGACGTTATCGGTCGTTTCAAAGCAGACGGAATCGTTGATATAGCGACAACAACGCCAAAAACTGCCGTCGTCCATAAAGACGTAATACTTCCCTTCAAGGGTCTTCGCATAATGCAAAACGTTACGTTTTGCCGTTGCCTGCTTTTGTTTAATTTTCGCACGAACAAACTCAGTTACCGAAGAAATATTCTCCATTACACCTATAGGATCGCAGAAAACATAGGTGTTAACCTTTTGTAAAATATAGTCTTTTAACCCCGTTTCACGCATATAATACACGCGGTACGTGGTATTGATATGACCACTGTTCACAACCTCATAGGAGATGAATTCCCCTTTGATATCAAACTTAGCGCATACTTCTTTAATCTGATCTTTTGACACGACTTCCCAACCTTAGATTATTTTGCACCCACCTCGGCGCAATACTTATCATATGTACTGTTCTTCATCTTTTGTCACTTATTTAACTATGATATTATAACATATAAACTAATGATTGTCAAGAGCTATTCATTTTTTGTTAAAAATTTATTTTCGCATAAAAAGTAGCAAAAAAACAGATACTTTCAATATGCGACGTTTTTTTTATTTTCTTTTTGTCTTCTTATTGATATCCACGCTTTTCATTTCAGGCTGCAATCCTACGATCACTGCGCCAAAAAGAAAGTTCAATGCGTACATGCCCCCTTCCTTTGAGGAAAATTTTGTGGGATATATCCCCGAAGATCTCCCCATAAAAACAACTAAGGAAGAAGAACGTATTTGGGATGACGCAGACGTTGACGTTTCATATATTGACAAAACACGGAAACTAATTTCCTTTACTTTTGACGATACACCCGCAAAAAAGTTGGAAAATATTTTAACTGTATTTACTGCCTATAACGAAGAGAATCCCGACTGCAAAGCCACCGCGAGTTTATTTGTCAACGGAGGTCTCGTCAACGAATCCTCCCTCCATCTTTTACATCTTGCATACGCATACGGTTTTGAACTGGGCAACCACACCCAAAACCATCAAGATCTCACCACCCTTACAAAAGAAGATTTACTTTCAGAAATTGATACCACCGACACTATCTTAAAAAATATCGACGGTAAAAAGCGACATCTTTTACGCGCCCCTTTCGGTCGCACGAACGAGCTTTTTAAAACAATAGCAGAAGCACCCATCATTGATTGGACAATCGATACGTTGGATTGGACAAACGTCGATGCGGAAAAAATCGTCGAGCAGGTCATGAAAGAAAAATTTTCAGGTGGGATCGTTTTAATGCACGACGGGTACCAAGGTACGGTGGATGCATTGAAACGCCTTTTACCCGCTTTAAAAGCGGAAGGATATCAGGTTGTCAATGTTTCCGCCATGGCCAAAATGCACAACTGCGTATTAAAAAACGGAGCCACTTATATCCGCGCCCGCAAAAAACAAGCATAGCAGGTATGCAATGAAACAAAAAAGAGAGGTCACCCTCTCTTTTATTTTAATTCTGCTCTTTAAAAACGTTCCACTGTGTACTGTCTAAAGAATGCCGCACAATCGTCTATCCAACGCACTGCTTTTGCGAGTCCCTCATGAGGTGCATTAATCTCCAAATTTGCCGTAGAAAAACCATGCGGACCGTGAGGATAAATATGCAATTCGTATTCCACACCGCAATTCGCTAATGCAAGCGCGTAATGGAGCGCATTATTCGCAGGAACAATCTGATCGTCTGCCGTCGCCCAGATAAAAGCAGGCGGTGTATCTTTCGTAACCGCTTCATTTAAGTCCAACGTCTTGAAAAGTTCCTCTTTCGCCTCTTCCGTATACCCTTTCAACAAGTTTTCATAAGACCCGAAATGGCCGTCCTTATGAGTAATCACTGGATAGCACAGCCCTACCGCAGTCGGTTTGCAGTCAAGCTGAACGCCTGCCTTTTCGGCAATCGAAGCATATTCCACGGAAAGATTTCCCGTCAAATGCCCGCCCGCGGAAAAACCTACCGCAAAAATCTCATCGGGGTTGACGTTTAATTCTTCCGCATGTTTTCTTACGTAATCCACCGCCGCCGCAAGAAAACATGCGGAAGAATTAAAC
>SVIT01000036.1 GCA_015069365.1 Clostridiales bacterium
CTTGCATTGCGAGGGGCTCTCCGCCCCTCAGCCTCCCCGACAAGGGACCGCGTCCCTTGACCCTTAACCAAGGGGCGACCCCCCCCCCGACCTGGGGTCAAGGGGCATAGCCTCTTGCGGATTGTAAAGGCAGAGCCTTTACGACTCCGCGTCAGCGGTTGCGCGAGCAGCGCAAAACGGTACCCCAAAAAGCAAGCGACAGCTTGCGCCACCTACCGCGAAGCGGTACAATCGCCGAACGGCGAAACCGACCGATATAAAAAACCACGGATAAAAACCGTGGTTATTTATATTCCTTATTCTTCAAAATCATTAAAATATTCTTTATCAAAAAATTCTGATAACGTTATGCCTGCACCTTGGCAAAAGGCTTTAATAGTCGACACTTTAGAACATTTCGTTCTGCCCTTAATCAAGTCATAAATTGCCGATGGCGATTTCCCACCGCTTAAAGCCGCTTCGCAGACGTTTATATTCTTTTCTTTGCAAATTTCTTCAATTCTTTTAATGATAGCATCATTTATATTCATAATACACCTTCGTGGAGTTCCTTATAGGAATTCCACGAAAATATTATATGGGTTATCAAAATTATTATCTCGTGGAGTTCCACGATATTGACTTTTTTAAACGCTTTGAGTATAATATTTTTACGGAATTCCACGAAAAAAACGGGTAAAATCATGAAAGCTTGCTTTATAGGTCATAGAATCATTGAAAAGACGGAAGAATTGAAAGCTTCATTAAAAGAAACAGTCATAACACTTATAAATAAAGGCGTTACTGCGTTTTTGTTTGGTAGTATGAGTGAGTTTGATACTTTATCATGGGAAGTCGTTACGGAACTGAAAAAGGAATATTGTTATATTAAAAGAGTATATGTTAGAGCTGCGTATCAGCAAATAGACAGATTTTACGAAGAGTATCTGCTTCAGTTTTATGAAGAAACGGATTTTCCGCAAAAAATAGAAAACGCGGGGAAATATTCTTATGTGGAGCGAAACTATGAAATGATTGATCAATCTGCGTATTGTGTGTTTTATTATAACGAGAGATATAGCGTACCGCAAAAGCGAAAATCTTTATCCCCAAGGCGTAACAGCGGTACAAAAATTGCTTATAAATATGCGCAAAGAAAGAAAAAAGAAATTATCAATTTATATAAATAGCCAAGGTATACCTTTTATTTTTCGTCTTCGAGAATGAATTTTCGCAAACGAAACACAATAAGTGTGTATAGAATAGGGGGAAACCATGGAACGGGAAAGAGAGAGACACGTAATGAAAAAAAGTCCTGCGCTGTATATCACAATGCTTTGTGTTTGGACGGTGTTGACGGTATTTTTATGGGTGCAGTTTTTGCCGAAAATCATAGACGTGCCGTTTTTTGCAGGGCGTACGATTTCTGCGTGGAAACAGATCGGCGGGAGAGTTTTGCTCGTTTTCAACGGGCTGTTCATTTCCTATTTTTGGCTGAACGGCGTAAAGGATTTTATTTACGTGATCTGGTATTACGCTTTTAGAAATAAACTGCTTAAAAGATATTACCGCGTTATGGATACGGACGTGTCCAAGGCGCAGGATAAAGTACTGATGGCGTATTGTACCTGCAATGATTTCGACGGAACGAGTCTGGAAAAGAGTATGAAACAGAGCTATCCTTTCGTAAAGACGGTGATTTTGGACGATTCGACGGACGAGGAATACAAAACCGCCGTTAATGAGTTCGCCTTGAAACACGGTGTACAAGTTGTGCGAAGAACGGACAGAAAGGGGTTTAAGGCAGGCAATATCAACAACTACTTTAACAGCGAAGAATGTAAAAACGAGGGGTACAGGTATTACGTTATTCTCGATTCGGACGAAATTTTACCCTCAAATTATATCTATGAAAGCCTAAAATATTTCTACGCGGACGAAAACGTCGGTATCGTGCAGGCGAACCATATTTCGGACAGAAACAGAAACTTTTTCATGAAACTCTTTCACGTCGGGGTTAACTCTCACTGGCCGACCTATCAGACGATGAAACATTTTTACGGGTTTTCTACAATGCTCGGCCACGGCGCGATGATTAAACGGGAATGCTATGAAAAAGCAGGCGGCTTCCCTCCCTTGGTCGCAGAGGATCTGTGTCTTAGTATCGAGGCGCGCAGATTTGGATATTACGTCGCGTTCGCCCCGAATATCATCTGTCGGGAAGAATACCCGATCGACTACGTCGCGTTTAAAAAACGGCATTCAAAATGGACGCAGGGGAACTTGGAATTTATCAAAAAATATACGGGAAAGATCGCTCGATCGCCGATGAAATGGTTTGAAAAAATGGACATTGTGCTGTTCACATATAACCTGCCGCTGACGGCAATATTCGCCTTTTTCATCTTCGCAAATCTTATGATCGCGCCCCTGTTATATATTGATTTGGGCAGAGCGTATGCGGCGTGGATGATTATTCCCACGATTATCTTTTTCTTTTCGCCTATGCTCAACGATTTTATTACTTGGACGCTCCACCTCAATATTTTCCGCACGATCCTTTATACGGTGTCCGTCATCATGTTGTACGGATCTATGCTGACGACATCTTTGATTTCGGCACTTTTGGGGATATTTGGGAAGAAAGCCCGTTTTATCGTCACTCCAAAATCGTCCAAAAAAGCAGGATTCTGGTTTGCACTGAAATTCCAGTGGAAAGAACTGGCGTTTTCCACCTTGCTACTCATTATTTCTCTGTTGTTTCACGGCGGCGTCTGGCCAGTGCTGCTGATCGTGGTCACGGGGTATAGCTCTCTGGTTCTGGTGTTCTTTTCCAATATACGTTACAGCGAGGCGGAGACGGAGCGGATTGACAGAAAAACGATGGAAATCACCCTTGCAGGTAATCGGTTATTGCGGGAAAGAGAGAAGGAAGAAGTTAAAAACTGAGAAAAGCTTCGCGAGAGGTTAAAAAAGCGAAGAAACCACAGAAAAATTTTTCAAAAAACAGTTTACAATCGACTTTCTTTATGATATAATATATTTGGTGTAATTTGGGAATAAATCGGCAAACGGCGAAAGGCGTTTGGGATAAAGAATTTCGCAAAGCGCACCATAATGACAGGTTAAATATTTATTTTCAAAGGAGATAAAAGAAATGACGAACAACAAGAAAGTGCTTCAATTCGTAGCAGATTGTCAGGCGTTCGCACAGCCCGACAAAGTGGTTTGGATCGACGGCAGCGACGCACAGAGAGACGCTTTGAGAGAAGAAGCTTGCGCAACGGGCGAGATCATCAAACTCAACCAAGAATTGCTTCCCGATTGCTATTATCATAGAACGGCAGAAAACGACGTTGCACGTGTAGAAGACAGAACGTTCATCTGCTGTGAAAACGAAGAGGATGCGCTTCCTCATTCGATCGTAAAATGGAAAGCACCCAAAGACGCTTATGCGATGGTAAACGAAATCGCAAAAGGCGCATACAAGGGCAGAACGATGTACGTTATTCCCTATTCGATGGGCGTTGTAGGCTCTCCCTTCTCCAAGATCGGTATTGAAATCACCGACTCCATCTACGTTGTACTCAACATGATGATCATGACGAGAGTAGGCAAAATGTGTCTTGATCAGCTCGGTGCAGACGGCGATTTCGTTAAGGGCTTCCACGCAAAATGTAACGTAGATCCTGAAAAGAGATACATTATGCATTTCCCCGAAGACAATACGATTATTTCCGTGAACTCCGCTTATGGCGGCAACGTATTGCTCGGTAAAAAGTGCTTCGCACTTCGTATTGCAACCAACCTCGGTAAAAAAGAGGGCTGGATGGCAGAACACATGCTTATCCTTGGCGTAAAACGTCCTCAGGATAAGGAAATGAAATACGTTGCGGCTGCGTTCCCTTCCGCTTGCGGTAAGACCAACCTCGCAATGTTGATTCCTCCCAAGCAGTACCTTGACGCTGGCTACGAAGTACAGTGCGTCGGCGACGATATCGCATGGATCCGTGTAGGCGAAGACGGCAGATTGTGGGCATGTAATCCCGAAAACGGTTTCTTCGGCGTTGCTCCCGGTACCAACGAAAAATCCAACCCCAACGCGCTTGCTTCCACGAGAAAGGGCACGATCTTCACGAACGTTGCACTCAATCCTAAGGACAACACCGTTTGGTGGGAAAAATTGACGAAGGAAGCTCCTGCAGAGCTTATCGACTGGACGGGTAAACCCTGGACGCCCGATTGCGGACGTAATGCGGCGCATCCCAACTCCCGTTTCACTGCTCCTGCAGAAAACTGCCCTTGCATTTCGCCCGAATTCAACTCCAAGGCAGGCGTACCTCTTTCCGCGATTATCTTCGGCGGCAGAAGAGCAACGACGACCCCGCTTGTTTACCAGTCCAGAGATTGGAACCACGGTACGTTCGTAGGTACGATCATGTCCTCCGAAACGACGGCAGCTGCTACGGGTGCTGTAGGCGTTCTCCGTCACGACCCTATGGCTATGAAACCTTTCATGGGTTACTCGGTAGATAAATACTTCCAGCACTGGATCGACATGGGTGCGAAAGTTCCCGCTGAAAAACAGCCTAAGATCTTCAACGTTAACTGGTTCCGTCAGGACGAAAACGGCAACTTCATGTGGCCTGGTTTCGGCGACAATATGCGCGTGCTTGACTGGATCCTCGACCGTTGCGAAGGCAGCGTAGCAGCTGAAGAAACGGCGATCGGTTACGTTCCTTACGCAAAGGATATCAACATCGAAAACTGCGACGTAACTGCAGAAACGTTGGAAAAACTCCTTTACGTTGACAAGGCTCGTTGGGCTGCAGAAGCTGAAGAAATCACCAACTACTATGCTGAAAACTTTGGCGATAAGATGCCTAAAGAAATTATCGCTAACCTTGAGATCTTGAAAGAAAACTGCGCAAAATAATTAAAAAGCGTAATTTCAGCCCGCGGCGGTTTCGCCGCGGGCTAATTTGTTTCATATGCGTAAACTCCAGGAAAATCCACGTTTTTTTTAATAAACAAGAAGGAAAAATTTTCAAAAAACCTATTGACAACGAGAAATCTTAATGATATAATACGGGTATAATTTTATTGGAGGTCTTCAATATGAAGAAAGTATTGTTAACAGTTTTGGCAGCAATTATGTGTATTGGTTTTGCGGCTTGCACCCCTTTCAGCGTAGAAAAAGCAAAGACGAAGATGAACAAAGCAGGCTACACCGTATCAGCTTATGAAGTAGACGAAGACAAAGCAGAAGGCTTGGTTGGTAGCTTCTACGCAGCGCAAGGCGGTATCGCAGGTATTGGCGGCGACAACCTTACGGCTATGTTGTTTGCAACGAAAGAAGACGCAGCAGAATATTATTCCTACGTTGACGGACTTGGTTTCGTTTTGGAAGGCAAGTGGGTTTATAAGGGAACGGAAGCTGCTGTTGAAGCATTCACGGCTATGTTCTAATTAAAAAGTAAAGAATTTAGAAAGCTCGACTTACTTAGGTCGAGTTTTCTTTATTTAAGCAAAATGACTTGATAAAAATTTTTATTTGTGTTATACTAATTATAGCCAAACTAATTAAATAAGTGCAATAATCTTGGTGTAATTTATTCTTAATGGATAATTATATCTATTTTTTGCCACAATTATATTATATGAATTTGATAAAATGCAGATTCTACTTGTATAATTGTGGTTACACCATATTGCATACGATTAGTTTGGCGACTATCGGAGTCTGCGTTTTTGTGCGTTGACTTCGGTTGGCGCACTTTTTTGTATTATAGGAGTTTTTATGAAGAAGAAAGTTACGAATGAAGAAGTAGGGGAAATTATAGACAAAATCGCGGAGAAAGTCAGCAGTGATATGGATTATGAATTTAGAGTCGCGCAAAGCCAAATGTGGATAGCGGAAAATGACTTGGTTGACGCGTTAGATGAAAAACAACACGATTTATATAGGGAGTATAGTGAAAAAAGGGAGACTTTTTTTAGAATTGCAAATGAACTTTACGAAAGAAAATTCTAATAGCGAAAAAGTCAAAACAAAGGGGGCAGGTATGCGTTGAACGCAAGCCTGCCCCCGATTTATTGATTTTAAAATTCGATTTTTTCTTCGATATACTTGATGGCTTCTTCCACGGGTACGCGGATCTGTTCCATCGTATCGCGGTCGCGTACGGTCACGGTATTATCGTCAAGGGTTTGGAAATCGACGGTTACACAGAAAGGAGTACCGATTTCGTCCTGACGGCGGTAACGCTTCCCGATTGAACCTGTTACGTCGTAGGTGGTGGGGAATTTCTTCATCATCTTCGCATAGATCTCGTCTGCCTTTTCCGAAAGGTTCTTCTGGAGAGGAAGAACGGCGCACTTGTAAGGAGCAAGGAAAGGATGCAATCTCAAAACGGCACGAACGTCGTTCTTTTCCGCGTCAACCACTTCTTCATCGTAAGCGTCGGTGAGGAAAGCAAGCACTACACGGTCAGCGCCCAGCGAGGGTTCGATAACGTAGGGAACGTATCTTTCGTTGGTAACGGGATCGAGGTAGGTGATGGGCTTTCCGCATTCTTTCGCGTGCTGAGAAAGGTCATAATCCGTTCTGTCTGCGATACCCCAAAGTTCACCCCAACCGAACGCGAATTTATATTCGAAGTCAGTCGTTGCCTTGGAATAGAAGCAAAGTTCTTCAGGGGAGTGGTCGCGCAGGTGGAGATTTTCTTCTTTCATACCGAGGGAAAGGAGCCAGTCACGGCAGAAATCTTTCCAGTAAGCAAACCATTCGAGGTCGGTGCCGGGCTTGCAGAAGAATTCGAGTTCCATCTGTTCAAACTCACGGGTACGGAAGGTAAAGTTACCCGGGGTGATTTCGTTACGGAAGGATTTACCGATTTGACCGATACCGAAAGGTACGCGCAGACGGGTAGAACGCTGAACGTTTTCAAAGTTCACGAAGATACCCTGCGCCGTTTCGGGACGAAGGTATACGGTGTTCGCGCTGTCCTCGGTAACACCCTGGAACGTCTTGAACATGAGATTGAATTTACGGATAGAGGTAAAGTCAGAATTTCCGCATACGGGACAAACGATCTTATGCTCGGTGATAAACGCTTCAAGTGCGTCGTTGTCCATGCTTTCCACCTTTACGTCCATACCTTTTTTCGCGACGTAATTTTCGACAAGATTGTCGGCGCGGTGGCGCGCTTTGCAGGACTTACAGTCCATCAAAGGATCGGAGAAACCGCCGAGGTGGCCCGAAGCCTGCCACGTGCGCGTGTTCATCAAAATTGCGCAGTCTACACCCGTGTTGTGGGGATTTTCTTGAATAAATTTCTTCCACCAAGCTTTCTTTACGTTGTTTTTCAGTTCTACGCCCAAAGGACCGTAATCCCACGTATTTGCCAAACCGCCGTAAATTTCACTGCCGGGGAAAATGAAACCTCTGTTTTTGCAAAGGGAAACGAGTTTTTCCATCGTAACCGCTCTCTTTTCTGCCATAGCCGTTATCTCCTTGTTTTGTATAAAAATTCTATTTCTTTTACATTATACAATGTTTTTATCTTTCCGTCAATTTTTTGCGCGCGGTTTTTGAGAATTTGTTTGACGAAAGTAAAAAACGCCGTCCTTTTTGGACGGCGAAATTTTCTCAAAATCAGATTTTCAATTTTACAAAAAGATAGGGGACAAGCAACGAGCCCGTTGCCAACGTAAGGAAATATTTCACAAATTTCCAAGCTAAATGTTCTAAAAATGCGAGGGGCAGGTACGAGAATAACCCAAAAACAGCGCCTACACAGACCAGCCCGATGCCAGCGCGGAAGATTCTGTTTTTTGCGCAAGTAGCATTCTCAAAACCGATATACCGCTTCTCCAAAGGCCAACAAATCGACGCGGCGACCATGCACGCGCACAATCTAACAAGGTTTTCGGTGGGAAAAACGATGATACTGACAATGGAAATGACCGAAAAAACAAGCGCGAGATAGTATATGCATTTGTCGCTGGTTTTCTCGTAAATGTAATGCCAAAAAAAGGCAAACGCGATACCCATGGCCGCGCCGACGAGTGTATCCGAGGGATAATGTACCCCAAAATACAGACGGGAAAGCATGACGAAAAGGGTGATCAAAGGGAATACGATCCACGCCCATGTTTTTTTAAAATGCAGTGCGGCGGTAAAGAGTATCCCCGCGCCCATTTGCGAGTGCCCGCTGGGGAAAGATTCGAGTGGATTAAGATCCATGGTGGAAAGAATGGGCAGGTCAATTTCTACTCTGCTCACACCGCCGTTGACAAAAGGACGGGGGCGCGCCACAGCCGATTTCAAAATCCCATTAACCGCCATCGACGTAAAGGAAACGATTACCAGCCGTTCTCCCAAATTTTTGTCGTAGATCCAATAGATCAAAGCGATTAGTGCGATGAGGAAAATTGTTTCTCCAAACAGAGAGAAAACAGAGGCGATCGCCGTAACGAAAGTGGTGCGCATATTTTCAAAAAAACGCAAGATTGTAAGTTCCATATTATGATTATATCATAAAAATCCAAAAAAGACAAAAATTTTTCAAAAAAATTTCAAAAAAAGCTGGCATTATTATTCCAATTTACAAAAATATGTGCTATAATAGGGTAACATAATAATGAATTATTATGTCATAGTGTACCCAAGAAGGAGAGAAAGAATGCTTTCGGATATAGAAATTGCGGAACAAGCCGAGCTTATCGACGTCAGAGAAGTTGCAAAAAAACTCAATTTGACGGAAGAAAATCTTGAGCTATACGGAAAATATAAGGCGAAAATCACGTTGCCCAAAGACGCGCAAAGGAACGCGAAACTGATTTTAGTGACGGCGATCAATCCCACCTCTTCAGGTGAGGGAAAAACCACCGTATCTATCGGTCTTGCGGATGGGCTTTCCAAGATTGGCAAGCGCGCTTGCTTGGCGTTGAGAGAGCCTTCGCTCGGACCCGTGTTCGGGATCAAAGGGGGCGCGGCAGGCGGCGGTTATGCGCAGGTTGTACCCATGTCCGAGATCAATCTTCACTTCACGGGCGATCTTCACGCGATCACTGCGGCAAATAACCTTTTGTGTGCGTTGATGGATAATCACATTTTCCGCGGAAACGAACTGAAGATAGACACCAACCAAATCTATTTCCACCGTTGTATGGACATGAACGAACGCCAGCTCATCAACGTCATGATCGGCGGAAAGGGAAGAGGGGTGGAAAGAGAGGATCATTTTGACATCACTGCGGCGAGCGAGGTTATGGCGGTGCTTTGTTTGGCGACCGATATCGACGATCTTAAACGCCGTTTGGGAAATATTATCGTCGGCTTGAATACGGACGGCGACTATGTGCGAGCAAAGGATATTCCTGGTGCAGTCGGGTCGATGGCGGTGCTTTTGAAAGACGCCATGAAACCCAACTTGGTACAGACCCTCGAACATACCCCCGCGATCATTCACGGCGGGCCGTTTGCAAATATCGCACACGGGTGCAACAGCGTACAGGCGACGTACGCGGCAATGAGCCTTGCAGAGTACGCGGTAACGGAGGCGGGCTTCGGTGCAGATTTGGGCGCGGAAAAATTCCTCGATACGAAATGCCGTGCGGCTGGTATCGAACCGAATTGCGTCGTGATCGTAGCGACGGTTAAGGCGTTGAAATTGCATGGCGGCGCAGACAAAACGACGTTGTCCGAGGAGAATCTTGAGGCGCTCGAAAAGGGTATGCCCAACCTCTTAAAGCATATTGAAAATATCAAGAACGTATACAAAAAGCCAGTAGTTGTGGCGATGAACAGATTCTTCACCGACACGCAGGCGGAGACCGATTTGGTCATCGAAAAGGTGAAACAGGCGGGCTCGGTTGCGGTATTTACCGACGTATTCCTGAAAGGCGGCGAAGGCGGCGTAGAGCTTGCGAAAGAAGTCGTAAAAGCGTGCGAAATTCCCTCTCGTTTGGAATTCCCTTATGATTTAAACGAAGGGGTATGCGAAAAGATTGAAAACGTCGCGAAGAAGATTTACGGTGCGGACGGCGTGGATTTCTCGGAAGAGGCGCTTGCAAAGATTAAGACGATCGAGGAAAAGGGATGCGGCAATTTGCCAGTCATCATTGCAAAAACGCAATATTCCCTTTCCGATAATGCGGATTTGATCGGCAGACCCGAAGGATTTAGGGTCACAGTCAGAGATATCGTATTGAAAGGCGGCGCGGGCTTTATCGTAGCGATTGCAGGCAAGATCATGTTGATGCCGGGCCTTGGCGCGCATCCTGCGGCGGAAAAGATCGACCTGCTTAGCGACGGTACGATCGTAGGACTTTCGTAAGACTAAAAATAACAAATACAGAGAATAATCAAAGTCAGAGTGGATATGAAAACGATAGAAGCAACGAATTTTATTGAACAAATCATCAACGACGATATTGAGAACGGTAAAATCTCAGCTGTACAGACGAGATTCCCTCCCGAACCCAACGGGTATTTGCATATCGGGCATATCAAGAGTATGCTCGTCAACTTCGGTACTGCGAAAAAGTACGAGGGTAAATGCAATCTGTTTTTCGACGATACCAACCCGTCTAAGGAAAAGACGGAATTCGTCGACGCGATCCGCAAGGATATTTCCTGGGTGGGTTACGACTGGGCGAAAGAGGTTTACGCGTCCGATTTCTTCGATATCATCTATGAATACGCGGAAAAACTGATCACGGACGGAAAGGCGTTTGTATGCGACCTTTCTCCCGAAGAAATCAGCGCGACGAGAGGTACGCTGACGGAAGCAGGGAAAAACAGCCCTTACCGTGACCGCAGTATCGAGGAAAACCTCCGTCTTTTCCGTGAAATGAAAGAGGGAAAATATCCCGATGGAAGCAAATGTCTCCGCGCGAAGATTGATATGTCTTCGCCGAATATGAACATGCGCGACCCCGTTATTTACCGTATTTTGCGCTGTACCCATCACCGTACGGGGGACAAGTGGTGTATTTATCCTATGTACGATTACGCGCACCCCATCTGTGATTATTTGCAGGGCGTTACCCATTCGCTGTGCACCCTTGAATTCGAGGATCACAGACCTTTGTACGACTGGGTAGGGATTCAGCTTGGGTTCAGCCCGAAGCCTCGTCAGATCGAGTTTGCGCGTCTTGCCGTAACCAACACGGTTATGTCCAAGAGATATTTAAAGAAGCTGGTGGAAGAGGGTCACGTTCACGGTTGGGACGATCCTCGTATGCCGACGGTTGCAGGGCTTAGAAACCGCGGTGTTCCTCCCGAAGCATTGCTTGACTTTTGTACGAAGATCGGTATCGTAAAGGCGAACTCGGAATGTCAGCTCTCCTATTTGGAAGCTTGTATTCGTGAGAATCTTAACGAGAATGCAGAGCGCGCGATGGCTGTGCTTGAACCGTTGAAGGTGACGATTACCAACTACGAGGGAACGGAAACGCTGGATTCGGCAATTCACCCTTTAAAACCTGAACTGGGCACGAGAAAGGTAGAATTTTCCAACGTCGTATATATCGACAAGGCGGACTTCTCTCTCGATCCTCCTCCCAAATACCAGCGTTTGAAAGTGGACGGGTACGTTCGTTTGAAAGGCGCGTATATCATTCACTGCGACGAAGTGGTGACGGACGCGGAAGGGAACGTGACGGAGCTGAAATGTTCGTATATTCCCGAAAGCAGATCTTCCAACGATACCAGCGGTTTGAAAGTGCGCGGTACCATACAATGGGTGGACGGAAGAACGGGCGTGGACGCGGAAATCCGCAAATATGCACCGCTTTTGAAGGACGCGGAATATTCCGGTCAAGACTTTACAGAACGTATGAATCTTGAGAGCGAGCAAATCTTCCACGGAAAGGCAGAGCCTTACCTTGCGGAAAGCGAGGATGGAAAGCAATTCCAGTTGATGCGCGTTGGGTATTATAAGAAATGCGTCGACGAAAAGGGCGGTTTGGTGCTTTCGGAAATCGTTTCGCTGAAAGATAATTTCAACAAATAGAACTATAACAGCCATCTGGCTGTGTTGCGGATTTAATCCGCGGAAATAAAGAGGAGAAAACTGTATGATTCCTTTACATTCGATGATGTCTGCTAATGCGCTTCCTGCGCTGATGAAGACGTTTGGCGTAGTCGTACTGCTGTTGTCGTTTGCCTTAGGGTTCGTCAAAGGTTTCCGCCGCGTCAGTTGGGGCGGCTTGACCTGGGCGGTAGCAGGCGGTACGTTTGTGCTTATCGGCAGAGCGCTGCCTTCAGACAATAAAATTAATTTCATTGTCATCTTATTGTTGGCGATGGCGGTGATCGTGGCTACTTGCGCGCTGTTCGGTACGCTCGGTCATTATCTTCGTCCGAAGATGAGATGGGTCAAAGACGACGTGAACGGGGACACCTCGCTCGCGGAATTTGGGTTGGAGTTCGAACCTGAATATCTTGACTATGACGGCGAGCACGAATATGCTCCTTACGGAAAGAGATTGCATAAGACGGGTTTTGGTCCTCCTTGCTTCTTCTTCCGTGTACTTGGCGGGCTTACCTGCGTGATCAATTCGGCAATCGTGTTATGGCTCGCGTATTCGCTGTTTATTTTGACGATTAATGCAACGGATCTTGCGCAAGGTTCTCTTGGCGTTTTGATACAAGGGAAATGGCCTGAGTTGTTGTTAGAGTTTGCAAAACAGTGCACGTTTGAGATTATTGCCATCGGTATTATGATGGTTGTCGCGATGAAAGGCTATAAAAAGGGTATGATTGCCAGCATTCATGCGTTGGTCGTTTCTTTCGGCGGTGTGTTGGCGTTTGGTATTAGTTTTTATCTGCCTTTCTCCGCTCAATCCAGCGCAACGAGCGGATTCTTCAAGCCCCTTGGTACATTGGTAACCAGATGTACGAACGTGTTCGTGAATTTTGAAAAAGTCAGCAGATTCAGCGGTGTTTTGGGCAGATTAACGGCAGGCGTATGTCTTTTCTGTCTTGCGTTGCTGATTCTTTGGTTGATTGACCTTGTGTTTAAAAAGTGTTCCAAGATTATCCACAGCACTGCGCCCACGCGTGTTCTCGATAGTTGTGTTGCCTTTATTTTGTACCTCATTATCGGTGCGCTCATTTGCACGGCTATATTGTTTGTATTGGCAACGGCGGACTATTTTGGAATCTTCTACGTTTCCAAGGCGCTCAGCGAAGGGGCGCACCTCACCGACGGCTTGATCGACTTTGTACAGGTTATGCTCGACGGTTTGATGGCACCGTACATGTTTTAAAATCGAATGATAAAGTGAAAAGGCGAACTTCGGTTCGCCTTTTTTATATACCGCTGAGATAATTTTTCCCGAACAAATCTTTTGGCAGCGGTGTATCGTGATTGATAGAGGATAATAATTCTTCGAGTAATTCTTTGGCAAAGGCAACGGCTTTTACAAACAATTTTTCAGCGTTATCGCTTTGAAATAAAGCAGGTACGTGTTCGGTTTGAGCGGGTTCGGTTGCTTTCTTTGCTGTTGTGCCCGATAACCTGGAGGAGATAGGCAGGTATGCGTTGAATATGGAAATTGCCCTTAAAAAGGAGCTCTTTTTTAAAGGCGGGCAACCGCATCTTGCGGTGATTGCTGCATATGCAAAGAACAGATCGTCCAAGACGTCTTTGGGAAGAACATGCTGAAAGGACGGGGTCTCTCCGTCCGTCTTAATATTCAAGGTCAAGAAGTGTCGATCCAGCGCATTTTCAAGACGGGAATGTTCTAAGGGGTTCTTCGTCACGCTGTAGACAAAAGGATGAAACGTGACGTCAGCGGCGTAATGGGTAACGTAGCCTAGGGTGTACGCACGCAGGACAGGGTCGTAGACGGATAGGGTTTTTAACACCTCGAAAGCGGTATAGCCGCCCGTTCGATGTAAGTAGGAACCGAGGTTTTTTTTCCGCAGTTTAGCAACCTGATAAAAAAAACAAAAATCCGCGCCTTGCGCCCCGAAAAAATATACGGGAAGATGTGGTTGTAATTCATCTGCAATGTTAGAAGGTAGGCTCTTTAAAGCCTCGCGCGCGATATAATAATGTGTATAATGTGCAGGCATAAGAATAGTATGCGTAAAAAGCGTTCAATGCATACCTGCCCTGCTATTAACAGTATAAATGGCAATGGAAAGCCAAAAATCTCTTGACAAAACGAAAATTAAATGTGACGCGATTGTCAATCCCACCATGAAAAGAAGTTATTATAAAGAGAGTATATAGAGGATTTGTGTTCGTGGTATCAATAAAAGCACAATGAAGAAAATATAGGGGCAGGTATGCGTTGAACGCATACCTGCCCCTGTCGTTTTATATTTTTTATTCAAACTGATTTGCTAAGATATCGGCTGTTAATCGGGCGAGGTTCATATCCGAACCGTCCATTTTTGCACCGTCTTCTTTGGAAAGTACGGCGACTGCACCAAGACAGTCTCCGCCCGAAACGATTGGCACGATGACTTGCGCTGTAATGCCTTCCTCGTGCGTGTTGGTAATAGGCAAAATATCACCGCCTTCCGAGGCGTTGGCAATATAGCTGCGCCGTTCGCGTAAAATCCGATCCATATCTTCGGACAGACTCTTCCCGTCCAGATCTTTTTTTCCATCTCCGTAGGCGTGTAAAATTCCGTCCGTATCGCATATTACAGCGAGTTTTCCGCTGAGGTCGTTCAAGGAACGGGCAGTGGCTTTA
>SVIT01000037.1 GCA_015069365.1 Clostridiales bacterium
GCGGCGTATATGGATTCTATCTGTAACAAACCTGCAATGCGCCACAACCCCGCACTCATGTCCGCTGTATTGCAGATTGCAGCGATGGAAGAAGGCAAAAACGTCGGCGTTATGATGCCTTATTCGGATAATTTGAAATTCCTTGCAGACTGGTATTGCCAACTTTGGGCGGAATCTCTCGGCAAAAACGTTACCCTCGACGGAACCCCTTGTAACGTTGGTCAGACTCCCGTTAAATCCCTCGGCGTTACCGATCAGCACTCGCAGGTACAGCTTTACACCGAAGGCCCTTACGACAAAGTTGTCACCTTCCTTTCCTTGAAGAAATACGGCTGTGAAATGCCCATTCCTCACGGTTGCGAAAGTATCCCCGACGTAGCATTCCTCGGCGGACATACGATGGAAGAACTTATCCAGGCGGAAAATGCCGCAACGGCGTATGCGTTAACGAAAGCAGGCAGAATGAATTATACACTGTGGATTCCCGAACTCAATGCGTTCACCTTAGGTCAGCTTCTGTTCCTCTTCGAACTCCAGACCGCGTATGCAGGCGCGATGCTCAACATTGACACCTTCAATCAACCTGGCGTGGAAGAAGGCAAGAAAGCTACCTTTGCGCTCCTCGGCAAAGCAGGTTATGCGGAAAAGAAGAAAGAACTCGATTCCCTTCCTCCTAAGGACGAAAATTGCATCATCTAATTATGCATACAAAAACAACGGCTCTCTTTGCGGAGGGCCGTTTTTCTTTGCAATTTTTCCGTATAAAAACCAAGCTTTTGGAAATACTTAAACCAAAGTAAATCGTGAGAACGAGCGGCGCCCCTTTTTACATATACTGTATTGAGGAGTTTGTTCGGTTTTCAAAAGAGGTAGAAGATGGACGTAAAAAGAGGTGAACTGTACTATGCGGATTTATCCCCCGTCGTGGGGAGCGAACAGGGAGGAATACGCCCCGTTCTCGTCGTTCAAAATGATATCGGGAACAAGTATTCCCCAACAATTATTGCTGCCGCCGTAACCAGCAAAATCAATAAAGCCAAATTGCCTACGCATATCGAATTGCCCTCTGCCTATGGACTGGCAAAGGACAGCGTAATCTTGTTGGAACAGATCCGCACGCTTGACAAACGCCGTCTAAAAGAACGAATCGGGGAACTCCCCCCAGCTACCATGCTGCGGGTAAACCGTGCCATTTTGATTAGCCTCGGGTTCCCAGTCAATCCGTAATACAAGAACACCTTTCAAACGCCAAAAAAACACAAATTCCGCAACGGTCTTTTCTGTATAATAAAGGAAATATCCGTTGCGGAGGTTTTTTATGCGAACACGAAAAAAAATAGACTTTCCACGTCTGTTTTTATACGCCGCCTGCTTGGGCGCGTCCGTCTTACTTTTCCAGATCGGAAATAATGGAGAACCTTTCTCTCTCGCTCTTTTCTACGGAATGTCGAGCGCAGGGCTCTCTCCGATTATTTCAGCCTTTTTCTACCTATTATCCGCTCTACCGTCTTGGAATCTCGACCTAATCTTGCTCTATGCTCTACAAGGATTATTACTCGCGGTCGGGTTCATTCTTCAAAAACGGTTTTGCCGAACAGAATTTTTGAAAACGGGATTTTTACCTATGCTGTTTTTATCCGTTTCGCTTGGTTTGTTCGTTGGACTTGCGCCTTTCAAAGCGTACGTTTTTCCCATAGAAAGCTTACAGCTTGGCAGCATCCCGCAAAAAGTAATCATCGCCGCGGTGCTCTTTTTACTCTCCGCCATATTCTCCGTCGCTTTTAAGGCGCTGTTACATAAACTGCTACGCTGTCGATTACGCGATGATGAAATCGTCTTTTCCCTATTCATGTTGATATTGATTGGGGTGGGTTTTTGCCGTTTTTTAAGCGTGAACGCATACATGGGTGTTGCATTCTTTATTTTGTTGCTATACGCGGCTGTTACAAAAGACGCTTCAATATCCATCTGCGCTTTCATCCTCGCTCTACCGCCTCTGCTGGTCGGAGGCGTCTCTCCATCTAAATTTTTCTTGTATGGAATTGTCGTAACCTTGTTCATCAAATCTGGACGGCTGGCGGCTGTATGCGCTCTGCTCGCAGTCTTTTTCTGTTATGGCTACCTGGACGGATTATACGCCTATCCAACGGAACAATTATTACAATCGGTGCTCGCCGCTGTACTACCTGCCCTGTTCTTCGTCCTAATCCCCAACCCTTTCTTAAAGGAAATGGAAAATAAGCTCGTTTTTTATAAGGAAAAGCATCTTCCCCGCATTGCAATTAACCGTAACCGTTCGGCAATCGGGGAACAGCTCTTTGAAATTTCTTCCGTATTTCGAGAGATTGAAGCCACTTTCTCCTCTTTAAGTACAAGCGAAGCGGAAGACGCTGCGAAAGGATACATTCGCGATTGCATCATCACCGAAGTCTGCACACAATGTCCTAATAGACAAATTTGTTTAGAAAAAGCGGAAAAGGATTCCCTCGACAAACTAATCGAGGTCGGATGCATGAAAACGAAAGCCAGCCTAATCGACATTCCCCGTTCACTTTCAGACGTCTGTATCAATCAAAGCGGACTGTTGTATGCCGTAAACAGGCAACTGCACGATTATCGAAAATATATGACCGAGGCGGAAAACGCCGCTTCGGGCAGAGCCATGCTCGCCAACCAAGCGCAAGGAATTAGCGAAATTTTAAAAAATCTTGCTTTAGAGCAGAGCGAACCTCTTCAACTCTACACAGAAAAAGAGCGCGCCCTGACGGTCGCTCTCTTGGGGGCAGGTATCGTTTGTTCAGAAGTTTTGATCTACGGCGAGGAAGACAATCTTACCCTCTCCCTCATCACGTTCGGGAAAGCGGACGTCAAAAAAATAGCCGCTGTTGCCACACATCTTTTCGCCACGGAAATGATTATTTCCGAACGTATCACCCTTAGTCATAACAAATTTTGCTGTATCGTCCGCAAAAAGCCCTATTATGACGCGGCTTTCGGTGTTGCGACCATACGAAAGCACGGTGAGACGGTCAGCGGAGACACCCATTCCGTCATCAAAATCGACGAAAGTCGGTTTATGGTCGCCCTCTCCGACGGTATGGGAAGCGGTGAATACGCGCAGCGCATTTCGGAAAGCACCATTTCTCTTTTAGAAAGCTTTTATCGTGCAAAAATGCCGTCAGAGCTCGTCTTGTCTACCGTAAACAAGCTGCTGACTTTTAATAAAGAAGAAAGCTTCGCCTGCGTTGATATCGGAATTGTGGATCTAAACAGCGGTCAGGCTGATATTGTCAAGATCGGCTCACCCGTTGGATTTATCCTTTCGGGAAATACTGTTAAAGTCCTGGAAAATGGAACGTTGCCCTTGGGAATACTCGATTCTTTGCATCCAAATTCCAGCTCTTATGAACTCGGCGACGATGACGTTTTACTCTTCATCAGCGACGGAGTCTCAGACGCGTTCGGTTCTACAACCGATCTTTATGATACCCTGCGCAATATTCCCCTCAATAATCCCCAACAGTTAACAGACAATTTATTAGAACGCGCCTTGCGTGCATACGGTGGAAAAGCCAAGGATGATATGACTGCAATCGCCGTGCGACTCTTTAAAAATATCGCCGCTTAAAACGCCTATAAAAAATTCAACGCGTACCTGGTAGCCAGGTACGCGTTAAAACTTCTTAGAAATTACCCCCAATCCACATAGTGAGGAGATACAAAACCCCCAAGACCACCAAGGCAATACACATGGGCAAGACCATCATTTTCACTGAACTCCAGTAAGTCTTCCACTTCTCGCCTGCAGTAGATCTAATCCTCGGTTTCGGCGGTTCTCTTTTCTCGCCTTTTCTGTTCACCGAAGACATATCGGCAATCGTCGAATTGTCGTCGTAATAGATGACTTTTTCTTTTTTTTCCTTCTTTTCTTTCTTGTTTTTGGACATTATTCTGCCTCATTATAACAATGGCGCACCAAATTTACTTTTGAGAAACGTCATTGCACAAATCGCGCAACAATTATTCGTTAACGTTTTCTTCCGTTTCAACGGGAGCTTCTTCGGTAACGACGTCCTCAACGGGCGCTTCTTCTACGGGAGCTTCTTCAACAGGAGCAACTTCCGCAGCTTGCTGTTTCGCAGCGATCTTCGCCATTCTCGCGTCCTTTCTAGCCTGCGCTTTCATTTCCTTCGTTACGATACGAGCTGCATCGATACGAGCGCGCATTTCCTGAGGTGTAGGAGGCGTGAATGCAGAACCTTCTGCGTTTTCTTCGATAACTTCGTAGCCATCGTCTCTGCTGAGAATCGAAGCTTCCGTTTCGCCGTCGAACATGTGGATATGATTTGCGTCGAAAGCAAGGTTAACAACGTCATGCAAAGCAACAACTGCACGGCTGGAGATCTTAGCGATCATCTGCGTGGAGTTATCGATGACGGAAGCTTCCTTTCCTTCGTAATCAAGTTCGCAATAAATCTGCGTTTCAGCACCGAGTTTTTCGATAACTTCGATACGTGCGGAAACAACCGTTTCGGGAGAGTTCGCAATGAACATCTGATCCTGGTGAATATCTTCGGGACGAACGCCGAGGGTAACGAACTTACCGGTATCAAGATATTCGTTTACATTCTTGATACGTGCAGCAACGTTCTTAGGAAGAAGAATCTTGTTGCCGCCTACAAAGTTAACGTAGATCTTTCCGTCTTCGCTGGTCAAGGTAGCTTCTTTGAAGAAGTTCATTTGAGGCGTACCGATGAAACCTGCAACGAAAAGGTTTACTGGATAATCGTACAAGTTCTGAGGGGTGTCAACCTGCTGCATGAAACCGTCTTTCATAACAACGATACGGGTACCCATCGTCATAGCTTCTACCTGGTCGTGGGTAACGTAGATGAACGTCGTAGCAAGACGAGCGTGCAACTTGGAAATTTCCGTTCTCATGGAAGCACGGAGTTTTGCGTCGAGGTTGGACAAAGGTTCGTCGAGAAGGAATACCTTAGGTTCACGAACGATGGTACGACCGAGCGCAACACGTTGTCTCTGACCGCCGGACAATGCCTTAGGTTTTCTGGAAAGGTAATCGGTGATACCAAGGATCTCAGCAGCAGCCTTAACTTTCTGGTCGATAATTTCCTTGGGTACTTTACGAAGCTTCAAGCCGAACGCCATGTTGTCGTAAACGGACATGTGAGGATACAACGCGTAGTTCTGGAATACCATCGCGATATCTCTGTCCTTAGGTACAACGTCGTTTACGAGTTTGCCGTCGATATAGAGTTCACCAGACGAAATTTCTTCCAAGCCTGCGATCATACGAAGGGTCGTAGATTTACCGCAACCAGAAGGTCCTACGAGTACGATGAATTCTTTATCTCTGATATCGAGACAGAAATCGAATACTGCCTGTACACCCGAAGGGTATACTTTGTTGATGCCTTTCAGCAAAAGTCCTGACATAATTATTTTCCTCCAAATGGATACAAATTTTTCTCTATATACCATTTTACATCATTTTACTAAAAAATACAATGGGCAAAATGGACAAACTTACACTTTTCTATTATCTATTTTGTACAACTTACGGGCATTTTTAACTAAAAATCTATATTTACGGCAAAATTTTACCCGTGGAAAGATACAGCGAATACCATTCTTCCGAGGTAAGACGAATATCCGCCGCCTTGCAAAGTTCCGCCATGCGTTCGGGCGTAGAAGTGCCCGTTACCACCTGCGTAAACGCAGGGTGGCGCAATATCCACGCAAACGCAATCGCCGAGGGCGTACAATCGTATTTCTGCGCCAAACGGTCGAGCTCCGCGTTCAGCGTGGGGAACTTTTCATTCCCGAGGAACGTCCCCTCGAAAAATCCATACTGCAAAGGCGACCAAGCCTGCATCAAAATACCGTTTGCGCGACAGTATTCCATTGCGTCGCCTGCGCGCGTGACAGATTCCTCTTTATACATATTGACATTGAAACCCGCATCTATAGGCGCGGTATGTCCGAGGGAAAACTGCATTTGGTTGGTCACGATTTCCACCCCTGCCTTTTGCAGATATTCCATCTGCCTTGCGGAAAAATTGCTAACGCCGAACGCGCGAACTTTACCGCTTGTACGGAGCAATTCAAACGCCTCCGCGACCTCGTCCGCCTCCACCAACGTGTCAGGGCGGTGCAGCAGCAAAACGTCCAAATATTCGGTGTTTAATCTTCTAAGACTGTCCTCTGCAGAATTGATAATATAATCCTTGGAAAAATCAAACCGTACAATCTTACCGCCTTGATCTTTGCGGATACCGCATTTTGTCTGCAATATATAATTCTTTCTAGGCACTTTCAAATCACGGATCGCCACGCCGAATACACGCTCCGCATGACCGCCTGCATAAACGTCGGCAAGGTCGAACATATTTACCCCCGCCGTCATCGCGTTCACAATCACCTGTTCCGTCTGTACCAACGGCTTATCCGCAATACGCATACATCCCATTACGATCGCCGAAGCTTTCCTATTATCCGCCCAGTTACAATATCTCATATCATTCTCCTTATTCCTTGAAAGGTGCGTAATATTCTTCGCCCTTTTCCACGCGTACACGCCCTTGCATATAATCAGTCAATTCTCTTTCAAACCCGTCCGCATCCGCTTTTTTTACCGCCAAACGAAACCGCACTCTTTCACCGTAATCGGTCGAAAGCAGGGTACAGGTATGCGTTGAAATGAATTTTTGCGCGCTGTCTACCCCAGTATATTCCACCTCGACAAACCGTTCTGCGCACATTTCCAAAACCCGAATATCCGCGCCGTCAAGGTTCTCAGCCGCAGCCGAGGAATACGCCCGAACAAGACCTCCCGCGCCCAGTTTTATCCCCCCGAAGTACCGCACGACCGCCACTGCCGTTTCATACAGTTTTTTCGCTTTCAGCACCTCAAGAATGGGTATCCCCGCCGTGCCCTGCGGTTCTCCGTCGTCCGAAAAACGCTGCAGATTGCCCAGCTTATCCGCCACGAACGCAAAGCAAACGTGCGTTGCCAAAGAATGCTGAGACCGAATATCCGCGATAAAAGCCCTCGCCTCTTCCTCATTCTCTACGTGTTCGCTGTACGTGATGAAACGGGATTTTTCAATTATTTTTTCGCTTTCGCGCCCCGTATAAACAGTACGCACCGACTTTTCCATATACTTCCTTTCAAAAAAGGACGGTATAAACCCGTCCTTTGTCTTATTTTACGATAATTTTCAAATGCACTTTCTTGCCCTTATGCAAAACAAATTCTTTCGACGGAATGGGCATGTTTGCGTCCGTAACCTTCGTTTCGTCCACAGAAACGCCGCCCTGTTCGATCAAACGGCGTGCTTCGCCCTTGGATTTTGCCACGCCTGCGGCAACCATCGCGTCCACAACCGTCGCAACGTCCGCAACCTCTTTCGTCAAAAG
Organism: Clostridiales bacterium; assembly: GCA_015069365.1. GTDB lineage: Bacteria > Bacillota > Clostridia > Christensenellales > Borkfalkiaceae > Scatosoma. Next base: position 7,441 of record SVIT01000037.1, read on the forward strand.
TTCCGCGTTCGCACCGCCAAACGCCGCCTGCGCTTGGCTCTGCGCGATATTCGCCTTTTCTTCGCCGTGTACCTCTTTCGTCAACTCGTACGCAAGCACTTCTTTCGCCTTGTTGATACGTTCGTCTTTGTGAGCGCAAAGCTCGTTAATCGTATCAAGCGGCAGGAAGGTGAGAAGCTTCATACACTTCTCTACGTCGTCGTCCGCGATATTTCTCCAGTACTGATAGAATTCATACGGCGTCGTCTTATTCTCATCCAACCAAACGGCACCCTTCGCCGTCTTCCCCATCTTCTTCCCGTCAGAGGTCGTCAAAAGGGTGAAGGTCATAGCAAAGGCAGGTTTCTGTTCTTTAACGCGGATCAAGTTCGCCCCAGCAAGGATATTGCTCCACTGGTCGTCGCCGCCGAGCTCCAAAGAACAGCCATACTCTCTGTGCAGAACGAGGAAATCGTACGCCTGCATCAACATATAGTTAAATTCTAAGAACGAAAGCCCGCGTTCCAAACGCTGTTTGAAACATTCCGCAGACAACATTCTATTGACGGAGAAATGCGCACCGATTTCACGCAGGAAGTCAATGTAGTTCAAGTTCAACAGCCAGTCCCCGTTATCCACGACGATTGCGGCATTTTCCCCCTCGAAACTAATAAATCTCGACATCTGCTTTTTGAAACATTCCACGTTGTGGCGGATCGTCTCCTTCGTCATCATCGAACGCATATCCGTTCTGCCCGAGGGATCCCCGACCATAGCCGTACCCCCGCCGATAAGAATAATCGGCTTGTGTCCAGCAGCCTGCATGTGGTGCATTGCAATGAGCTGCATAAAGTGCCCTACGTGCAAAGAATCTGCCGTTGGATCGAACCCGATATAAAAAGGTACGCTTTCTTTGCCGAGCTTTTCGTATAATTCTTCCTCAAAAACCGTCTGTTTGACAAAACCTCTCGCGCGGAGAGTATCCATTACGTTTTCCATAGTCTACCCCTATGTTACATTGATATAGCTTGATTTTACACGTTTTTCGCGGATTTGTCAAGCGTTTGTTACGCATGTACGCGCGTGTTAGTCTACAAAAATAAAACTTGACATATTTTTATAGGTTTGCTATAATAAAAGAACCATAGAAAAGGAATGTGCACAAATGAAATTCGAGATCTTGCTCTCCGTTTTATTCGAACTGTTGGCAAAGCGGAAAGTAACGGCAGGCTACCTTGCCAAAAAACATAAAGTATCCAACCGAACGATTCACCGTTACGTGGATATCCTATCCCTCACCGCGCCCGTGGAGATTATACGGGGACGGAACGGCGGGATTCGTATCGCAGACGGTTATTCCCTACCCATGGGCTTTATGACGGAAGAAGAATATGCCGCAGCGATCGAGGCATTAGACTTAGCCCACGAAAAGACTGCGGAAGAAAGATTTTTATCCGCAAAGCTCAAATTAACCGCACAGAAAAACGCCGAAACAAAATAACCGAAAGTCCTTGCAAACGCAAGGGCTTTTCCTTTTTTCGGGAATATCCGCGCCCACGCAAGCCTATAATAAAAGTGCCCTGCTTGACAGCAGCGGTTACCACCGTCGCCAGACGGAAAATTTTTCTTGATAGGAGAACACATGAAAAAAATCCTATTTACGGGCGGCGGTAGCGCTGGTCACGTTGTCCCCAACATCGCCCTTATCGACGAGCTTTTATCCACAGGCGAGGCAGACCTCTTTTACATGGGTACGGACGGTATTGAAAAACGCCTACTCGCCGACAAAAAACTCCCCTACTATCAAATCGACTGTCCAAAATTGATAAGAGGAGGGGGCATGTACGGATTGAAACGCAATTTTGGCATACCCATCGCCTTTTTGCGCGCGCGGAAAACCGCCCTTTCCCACTTAAAAGAACTGCGCCCTGATTTGGTCTTTTCCAAAGGCGGGTACGTTGCTCTGCCCGTTATATCGGCGGCACGAAAACTGCGCATTCCCTGCCTTTCTCACGAGAGCGATTTTTCCGCTGGGCTCTCCAACCGACTCTCCGCCAGAAAGTGCGAATACGTCTTTACCTCTTTCCCTGAAACAGCAGAGAGTATCCCTCACGGGAAATATAGTGGGGCACCGATACGAAAAGGTATTTTTAAATCGACAAAAAAAGACGCAAGAAAAACCTTTTCCATTCCTATGAACGAAAAGGTATTGCTGATTTTTGGCGGCGGTAGCGGCAGTGCCGTCATCAACGACGCTGTACGAAAATATCTTCGTTTGCTGACAAAAGATTACACGATTCTGCACGTTTGCGGTAAGGGCAACGTCATTCAAAGCAACGTAAAACGCTACCGACAATATGAATTCATCGCAGACATGGGTGCCGCGTACGCTTGCGCAGATCTAGTTATCTCCCGCGCAGGCTCGGGTACAGTCTTTGAAATTCTCGCGCTTAAAAAGCCCGCTATTTTTATTCCCTTAGAGGGGCAAACGCGAGGCGACCAAATTGAAAACGCCACCTATTTTGAAAAGAAAGGCTTGTGTCACGTACTTCGGCAAAAGGATCTTGACCGCTTGCCCACAGCCATTAAAACTGCATTTTTCGACAAAGAAATGCAAGAACGGCTGGCAAAGACAGAGTTTGGGCAGGGCAACGAAAATATCCTGCGCGAAATAAGGAAGATACTGAACCGATGAACCGCTTTTCTGAATATGATATTCCCTACCGCACCCCCAAAAAGAGCAATAAAAAAAAGAGAAAGAGAAAGCTCTTCATCATTCTCCTTACTATGATTTTTATTGCCGTTTTACTGTTTTTCCACTTTCAACGGAACGTAACGCGCGTGTTGATCTCTATCAGTGAAGCGACAATGCGCGCCAGCACCACGATTGCCGTCAACGACGCGGTGTATTATACCTTGAGCGACGAAATACGTTACGACGACCTTGTCACAATCAGCCGCAACGAAACGGGCGACATCGTTGCCGTGGCGGCGAATCCGCTTAAAATCAATAAAATCGCGCGCGATACCGCTTCGATTTCTCAATCCAACCTTAAGAACTTGAGCTTGAACGGAATTCCCATTCCCCTTGGCGCGCTGACTGGGATTGAAGCGTTTGCAGGGCTTGGTCCAAGTATTAATTTCCGTATCATTCCCGTCAGCAGCGTTTCCTGCGGTTTCTCTTCCGCATTTGAAAGCGTGGGAATCAATCAAACAAAGCATTCTATATATCTCAACGTAATCGCGGATATTAGCATTGTCATGCCGTCCAGAACAGAGAATTTTGCTGTAATCACCGACATTTTGGTGGGCGAATCGGTCATTGTCGGCACAGTCCCCGACGCTTACCTACAATCGGATATTTTCGGAAATAAACCCAACCTTTCCCCATAAAAAACGTCGCGGTGTTGCGACGTTTTTTTAGTTTCTTTTGCTCCTGGATTTAAAAATCATTGCCATCAAAAAGGAAAATATCACTGCGGCGGATATTCCTGCGCTAGCGGAGGACAATGCCCCCGTAAACGCCCCAAAAAAGCCCTTTTCTGCCCCTTTGATCGCTCCGTTCGCGAGCAGATATCCAAACCCCGAAATGGGCACTGTCGCCCCTGCCCCCGCGAATTCTACAACATATTGATATATTCCCAAGCCTTGCAGAACAACCCCTGCCAACATAAATAGCACCAGTATTTTCCCTGCCGTTAGGTCGGTAAAATTGATTACCACCTGCGCAATCATACAGATCAAACCACCTACGGCAAACGCTTTTGCAAATCCCCAAATTATCTCTAAATACGGCTCTAACATACTTTCTCACCCCTTTCAACGCATACCTGCCCCTATCCTTTTACAATTTGACAAGTACCACTATATTATTTTGCGGAATATTTTAAGGAATATTCTAACCGTATCGACATAAAAAATGAGCGCTGTATACAGCGCTCGTTCTTTTGATTTTATTCGCCTTGCTGACAAGCGTGGCAAGCCACGAAATGTCCTTCTTCAACCTCACGGTATTCAGGCGTAATGTGTTTACAAATTTCCATCGCTTTAGGGCAACGGGTATGGAACTTACATCCCTTAGGCGGATTTGCAGGAGAAGGAATATCCCCTTTCAAAATGATTCTTTCCGTCTTTTCGTCGGGATTAGGGTTAGGAACAGCCGAGAAGAGCGCGTTCGTGTACGGATGCAAAGGATTTTCAAAGATACTGTCCTTTGCGCCGAACTCTACCATCGATCCCAAATACATAACGCCGATTTTGTCAGAGATGTATTTTACAACCGACAAGTCATGCGAAATAAACACATAGGTGAGTTTTCTTTCCTCTTGAATCTTCTTCAAAAGGTTGATGATTTGCGCCTGAATGGATACGTCGAGCGCCGAAACGGGTTCGTCGCAAACAACGAGTTTCGGGTTCACTGTCAACGCTCTTGCAATACAAATACGCTGACGCTGCCCGCCCGAGAACTCATGCGGATATCTTTCGTAATAATAATCACGCAAACCGCATTGTTCCATCAGTTTCAATACGTAATCCTTCACTTGATCAGGAGGTACGATCCCATGTACTTTTACGGGCTCGGACAAGATATCCCCAACCGTACTTCTGGGAGGCAACGAAGAATAGGGATCTTGGAATACGATTTGCATTTTCGTACGCAAAGAACGCATTTCTTTGGGAGAATATCCTGCGATATCCACACCCTCAAAGAAAATTTGTCCTGCGGTAGGTTGATGCAATTTCAAAATCGCTCTTCCCATCGTAGTTTTACCGCAACCCGATTCCCCTACGATACCCAGCGTTTCGCCCTCTTTGATTTTAAAGGAAACGTCGTCAACCGCTTTCAACGTAGAAATCGGTTTGCCCAACAACGTCTTTTTCAAAACGAAATGTTTTTTAAGGTGTCTAACTTCCAGTATCGCATCGGGGTCAGGAGGCAATACGGAATCCTGCGCAATTTGTTCCTCGCGGATGCGCATTTCTTTCTCCTGCTCCGCAACGTCGTCAAACGTATCGAAGGAATTTTCGTTTTCCGTCACTACGATTTCTTCCGTCGCTGCTTCTGCCGTTTCTTCCGACACCGTCATGTTTTTTTCTTCTAATTCCATATCATTCTTCCTTTTCACTATACAAGTGGCACGCAACGTAATGCGTAGGGCTTACTTGCACCATACCGGGATAATCGCCAGAGCATTTTCCGATACATTGTGAACATCTTTCTTTGAAATAGCAGTTGTTCGGCATATCTACGGGGTTCGGTACGTTCCCAGGGATATTGAAAAGCTGACCCGTCGATTTCATTGTCGGTTTGGACTTTTGCAGACCTTGCGTATAAGGATGGCAAGGATGATGGAAAATTTCCGAAGCCGTACCTTGTTCAATGATACGCCCTGCATACATAACGACAACGTAGTCCGCCATTTCTGCGATAACGCCTAAATCGTGCGTAATGAGCAATATAGAGCTGTTGATCTTCGTCTTTAATTCGTTGAAAAGATCGAGAACCTGTGCCTGAATGGTTACGTCAAGCGCCGTAGTAGGTTCGTCTGCAATAATCAAACGAGGCTCGCCTGCAAGCGCCATAGCGATCATAACACGTTGTCTCATACCGCCCGAAAGCTCGTGCGGGAAAGAAGCGTAAACGCGTTCAGGCATAGCGATACCAACCAAGTTCAGCATTTCGATCGAACGGTTCTTTGCCAGTTCTTTCGTTGCGCCAGGTACGTGCAAAAGCGTTACCTCGTCCAACTGATTTCCGATCGTAAATACAGGATTGAGCGAAGTCATAGGTTCTTGGAATACCATCGCCATTTGACGTCCGCGGATTTTATGCATATCATTGATAGGCATTTTCGCGATATCGTAGACTACTTCTTCCATTTCATACACGCCGCGTCCCTTTTCGTCGAGAAGCTGTTTCGCTTTGAAAACAGGCTTGCCCTCTTTATCTACTTTGGGATTGCCGTTTTTATCCAAAACGGGTTCCATCACCGTTTCGCCGTTTTCGTCCTTTTCGTATATGGGAATGAAACGGCCTCTTGCGTCGCGCTTATAATCGTTGACCTTGAAACGGATTTCACCGTTTACAATCTGCCCCGTAGGGCCTTGCAAAAGGCGCATGATCGACATTGATGTAACCGATTTACCGCAGCCCGATTCCCCTACAACGCCTACCGTGGAGTTGGAAGGAATATTGAACGAAACGCCGTTAACCGCTTTTACAACACCTTGATCGGTGTAGAAATAGGAATGCAAATTGTCAACTTCCAAGATATTGTTCGTATCTTTCAACTGCGTTGTATATTCGGAAGGGTGCGCTTTACGCTTTTTAGCCTTTTCTAAGCGGCGCATTTCCGCTTGGTTGGCTTTTGCAATTGTTCTAATTTCTTTACCAGTTAAGTAATGTTGTTTGGTTTTCGTTTCTTCACCGTCTTTTTTCAATTTGAAAATGCCCATTTTTATCTCCTTTGCTTAGGATCGAGCGCGTCGCGCAAACCATCCCCGATAAAGTTAAACCCGAGCACCGCAACGATGATACAAATACCTGCGGGTCCCCACACGTTGAAATTATTCTGCAAAATATCCGTTCTCTTGGAAATAATTTCGATCATCGTACCCCATGACGCATACGGAATTCTTACACCAAGACCTAAGTAGGAAAGGGTAGATTCGTACAAAATCATACTACCGAGCGACATGGTCATCGAAACCAAAATCTGAGGTAAGATATTAGGAATCAAATGTTTGAAAATTCTTCTCGGCGTAGAATACCCCATTGCTTCTGCAGCAACCATGTATTCCTGTTCACGCAAGAACAAAATCTGACCGCGGACAAGTCTCGCCATTCCCGGCCACGAGAACACCGAAAGCAAGCCCATCAAAAGGTAAATATAATAATCTTGCGAAACGCCGTTAGAATCGAGCACAGTACCGATAATCAACATCAACGGTAGCGTTGGCAAACACATCAATACGTCGCAAAGACGCATGATAATGTTATCCACTATGCCGCCGTAATACCCTGCGACACCGCCTAAAATAATCCCTAACGCCGACGTTAAAAATACCGCCAAGAAACTAATCGTCAACGACAGTCTGCCACCA
>SVIT01000038.1 GCA_015069365.1 Clostridiales bacterium
GTACGTATAAAGACCCTGACGGCTATTTCGTTGATGAAGAAGAGACGGAAATTTTCGATAAAACATTTCCGTATAAAGAAAAATTAAAAACAGATACACAGTTATTCTAAATCAAAAGAGGCGGTTGGATATAAAATTCAACCGTTTTTCTTTTTGGTTCGATTTAGGTTGCTCTTACTCCACCAAAAAATCTAGGACGGTAACAGCCGTCCTTTTTTTTGCGTCTTTCAAGATTAAAGTTTCACGAAAAGTCTTGTATTAAAATGGAAATCATGTTATACTAATGCTATCAAACGCGATGTGGTGATTATATGAATGGTGTAAATAAAACGTTATATATTCCATTATACGGTAAGGCACATGTGAGTGAAAAGGGGCTGTTCCTTGACGATAAGAAAGCGGAAGAAATTTGGAAAGCCGAAGGTTTCGCCCTCAAAGGAAAATCAAAGTCAAAATGGCTTGCCTATTATATGGGGATACGTTCTGCCGTGTTTGATGACTGGTTACGACAGCAGATGGCAGATACGGAAGAGATTGCGGTGATTCATATCGGCTGCGGTATGGACAGCAGAGTTCTGCGCGTAGGTACTCAGGGAAAAAAGTGGTACGACGTGGATTTTCCTCAGGTTATAGAGGAACGAAAGCGGTACTACGCAGAAACGACCGATTATCAGATGCTTGCAGGCGACGTAAGGGAGGCAGGTTGGTTGGCAAGCGTACCTAAGCAAAAGCGAGCGATTGTTGTCATGGAAGGCGTGAGCATGTATTTGTCTTTCGAAGAGGTCAACGATTTGACGGCGAAATTATGCAATCATTTTGAACAGGTTATGCTTTTAATGGATTGCTATTCCGTTTTTGCAGCTAAAATGTCAAAACATAAAAATCCTATCAACGACGTTGGGGTGACCAAAGTTTACGGAATAGATAACCCCGAGCAGTTTCAACACGGCAATTTCGTTTACGTGAAAGAACATACAATGATACCGCAAAGATATATAGACGAATTGAAAGGGCTTGAAAAGTTCATTTTTGGGAAACTGTACGCAGGGGGCTGTTCCAAAAAACTGTATCGGTTGTTTGAGTATAGGAAAGTATAAACGATTATGTGATTTTGCATAAAGAAATCCCGCCGGGAAACCGACGGGATCATTATTTTATTCTACTTCTTCGTCAAATTTATTTTCCAAGAAACGGTTAATGTCGTAATCTTGACGGTAGATAAGATAAGTGGTAACGTTGGGCGCGCTGAAATCCAACAGCTTCACTTCTTCTAACGTTCCTTCTTCCAATTTATCCTGCACCAGCTTGTAAGGCAGGAAAGAATATCCCAAGCCGTTTTCCAAATAGGGGATCAGCTTTGAAGAATTATCCACGTCCAAACGGAAGATGTGTTTCTTCGGGAACAGCGAACGGATAAATACGCCCGCTTCACTCAAAGTGAAATCGCACATCAAATAGGGGAGCTTTGCCAGCTGTTCTTTCGTGACCCCGTTGGGGTATTCGTTCATACCCTTTTTGCAAACGAGCGCAACGCGGTCGACGTCATAGGCGTCACAGTTATACCCAAGACGTTTTAACGGGATTGCGGAGAAAACCATATCAAGCATATTGTCTTGCAACTGCTGAATCAAATCCAAGGAATGCCCCAGCATGACTTTAACGGAAGTAACGCTGTTGTTTTTCAGACATTCGTCTATCAAAGGTTTCACGTATACTTCGTAGGTCGCATTGATCGCGCCGATAGAGAATTTACGGCTGTGGCTGGCAAGGGCGTTCATTTCTTCGATGGAAGTGCTCTGCAAATCCAAGATACGTTCTGCATAGCGCAAAAAGATCTCGCCGGCTTCCGTCAGTTTTACCGTTTTAGAACCGCGCGAAAAAAGACGTTTACCGACCTCCTTTTCCAACTCGTTAATACGGTTGGTAACAGTGGATTGTGCGATAAACAATTGTTCTGCAGCAAGAGTAAAGTTCTTTACTTTGGACAAAAATATAAATGTTTTGAGCTCTTCTGTATTCATAGAAAAAATTGATTATCCTTGTGGTTATTATTCGTTGTATTAATTATAGCGTGAATTTCGAAAAAAATCAAGTAAAAAACGAAAAAAAGTTAACAAAAAATGAAAAATTATATATATTTTCCTTAATTTTGCACGGATAATTGACAAAATTAACGGTTAATTGTATAATAAAATGTATAAAAAGGAGCATATGCGCATGGAAAAATCTAAAATTTTCGAAAACGTGACGAGGTTAAAGGCGGAAATTCAGGCGGGGAACCCGTTTGGAGAGAAAGTTTTGTTGGTAGCGGCGACGAAAACGCAGACGGTGGAAGCGATCAACGAAGCGATCCTTGCAGGGGTGGACGCCGTTGCAGAAAACAAGCCGCAGGAATTTCGGGATAAAAACGAGCTTTTGTTGCCTTGCTCCCGTCATTTTATCGGACATTTACAGACGAATAAAGTGAAATATCTGATCGGGAAAGTGGAATTGTACCATTCTTGCGATCGGGATGATTTGGCGATGGAGCTTGCGCGTCGTTCGGTAGCGCAAGGACTTGTGTCGGATATACTGATTCAGGTCAATATCGGGGAAGAGGAAACAAAGGGCGGATATGCTTACGAAACGGCGAAAGAGACGTTTGCCCGCTTGTCGGCGGTTGAGGGATTGAGGATAAAGGGCTTTATGGCGATGCTGCCCGATTCATCTAACGAGGGGTTATTGCGCGCGTTATGTAAAAAGATGCGCGCGTTATACGAATGGGCAAAAACACAGTCGCCGAACATTGAATATCTTTCCATGGGTATGAGCGGAGATTATGCGCTGTGCATAGAGGAAGGGAGCAACGTGATTCGGGTCGGTTCGACCATTTTTGGGACGAGGAATTATGCAAACTGAGGAAACGGTAACGAAGACGAAAAAGGGGAGAAAAGCCCTCTGTTGGGTGCTTGGTATTACATTATCTGTTGGGTCGATTTTGGGCGGTTTACAGCTCGGGTGCATGCGTTCCGAAACGGCCTTTCAGCACTTTACCCCCGATTATGCGAAAATAGACCTTATGCCTCTTTTGGAGAAAGAACAGAGGACGGATGAGGAGTATGAAACGCTGTATCGCCAAACGGGTTTGACTCGCCTTGGAATAGACGGTTTGTTGGCAGACGGAAAGCTTGTCAAGATTTTGGAGATCCAAAGGATATTCTTTGAGAAGAAGACGTTAACCGTGGACAATTTTGCGCCGTTTACCTACGATTATGAAACGGACGTATACATGCCGATGGCAAAGCTGGAAGACGGGGATATTATCGTGACCTCTACTACGTGGTTTTCATGGTGGAGATACGGTCACGCCGCGCTGGTGGTCGATGGGGAAAACAATCAAATTCTGGAATCTATTTCCCCTGGTACGGTTAGCAAATTCAACAAGGCGCAGACTTTTCAGGATTTGGCGGATTTTATGATTTTACGGCCGAAAGCGGACATAGCGACAAAGGCTTCCGTCGTGGAATATGCCAAGCAGGAAATGGTAGGGCTTCCTTACCGATTGACAATCGGGATACTCTCAAAGAAATACAAAGAGGACGGAGTGAAAGGCACCCATTGTGCCCACCTTGTGTGGTATGCGTATAAGCGGTTTGGTGTCGACCTTGACTCTACGGGCGGCGGCGTAGTAAAACCGCGCGATATGGCTGTGTCGGATAAAGTGGATTTGGTGCAGGCGTACGGATTTGATTTGGACGGATTATGGGGATAACAATGGAAGAAAAGACTGAAAAATATGCCTTAATCACGGGCGCGACGGGGGGATTAGGAAAAGCGTTTGCACACGTGCTGGCAGAGCGCGGATATCGTTTGCTTTTGACGGGGCGAACGGAGGAGAAACTGCTTGCAATGCAAACGGATTTGTCGGAGAAATATCCAAACGTTGAAACGCGGATCTATCCTGCAGATCTCACCGATTTGTCGAATCGGGAAGAAATGTTTAAAAATATCGCCGAAGCAGGGATAAAGATATCGCTGTTGGCAAACGTTGCGGGCGCGGATATTCAAAAAGGTTTGGAAACATACACGCAGGAGAAGATCGCCTTTCAATGCAGGGTCAATTTTGAGGCGGCAACCTCTTTATGTCATTTTGCGATAGCCTATCGTGCGGAGAACTTAGAGATCGTCAACGTATCGTCTGTGTCTGGTATTTATCCCATGCCGTATTTTGCGGTATACAGCGCGACAAAGGGCGCGTTGACGTCCTTTTCGCAGGCGCTTCGTGAGGAAATGCGCGGTAAAAACGTGTCGGTGACGGCGGTATTGCCTGGGGCAATGCCAACGCGTGAGGATATCAAAGCACAGATAAAAGGGCAAGGTCTGTGGGGGAAACTCGCAGTGAAAACACCTGAGTTTGTCGCGGAAAAATCTCTCAACGCGGTGCGGAAGAATAAACGCAAAGTCATCATCGGTTTTTGGAATAAAATGATGCGAATCGGTACGGCGTGGCTGCCGTCGGGGTTGCGCTTGCGTTTTATTGCAAAGCGGTGGAGCAAAATAACGAAAGACGCGTTTTAAAGAAAAACGTTTCATAGCGTTGGAGTATTTGAATACGAGAAAGATTGCCCCGAAGGGAAAAATATTCCCAAGGGGTACTTTTTTTAAAAAAGTACTTTACAGTCGTTTTTTTTTGTGGTATAATTACACTTAAGGGAATTTAGTTTTTGCGTTATATATGCAATAAACGAACGAAAGAGGAGAAAATATGAAGTATACAGTTCAATCCGGTAAATACGTTTTGAAAAACTTTTTATATATTTTTCCGTTGGCGATTTTGCCTGCGTTCTTTTTGTCTGCGTCCGTAGACGAGGGGGCTATGATCAACGTGTTGAACGCGCTGTTTGCAGGCGATATTTCGGTATGGTCGTTTTCCGAATTATTCCGTGCGATTTCCGTGCTGAACTTCGGGACGTGGCAATCTACCGTCTTTGGTTTGGTGGGGATATTTGCAATCGTGCCGAGCGTAGCGCTTTTGCTGGCGTTTTTAGAAAAACATTTCAGAATCGGAAAAAGGACGTTTAATGGGCTTTGGTCAAAGCTGAACGATAACATTGTGTCTACCTGCGGTTACGCGATACTGTTTCTGGGCGCATACGAGATATGGTCGTTGTTGCTTTCGGCTTTGTTGTTCTTGCTTTCCCGAATCCCCATCGCCGTCTTGGCATATATCTTGGCGGGGATCACGTATTTGGCAATGCACGTAGTGCTTTTGTATTTTGTCGGTATGATTTATTTATGGTTGCCTTGCATGCAGATCACGGGTTTCCGTCCCATCGAAGCGTTGCATTATTCTTATCAGTTGGTAACGACCAAAATCAAATGGGCGATACTGGGCGCACAAATTGTTTTCTTGCTCACAGCAGAAAGCTTGATCGGGCTCTGCGCGATTTTTCTTCCCAACCCGATTGTGTTCACGGTGCTGACGACGTTGTTATACGCGATTTTGTTGATGGTATATTGCGTCCGTATGGAAATCGCGTATTTTGACCGCGATCAGATCGAGCGTGCAGATTTAAAAACGTATTATTAATATACGTAACTTTCTACACAAGGAGAGCATTATGAGATTTGGTAACACAATCCGTCTGTTGATGGAGAATTTTAAACACGTATATAAATTATTGATCTACCGTTTGGCAATGACGTTGATCGTCTGTGCACTGTGTAGCGCGTTCGTCTTGCCGGAGTTGATCGAAATTGCGCAAACACCCGTTGCAAAAGAGCTGGCGGAGAATTTTAAAAACATTTTCAAAGCGTTTTTCTCGCCCGAATTGCAAACGCCCGCGCATTACGTTGAAAACATATTCGGCGAGGGTGGTTTGTTGAAAGATATGGGGGAATTGCTGCTGTCGATGCGTTTGGAGCTCGTGCTCGTGTGTATCGGTTGCGTGCTCGTGTATCTTGCAAAGCGTTTTGTAGACACTGTGGTATATTTTACGGTAGGCAGCATCATCAATGATAAAATGGCGACGTATGCGGAGACTTCGTTTGGAACGGCGTTCATTGCGAACCTTGGAAAAGCAAGCTTGTATGCTTTGGTATACGTGCCCATCGTATTTGTTTTTGACGCGGCGATGATGACCGTATGTTTCCTTTTGTTGCGTTTCTTGCCCGTGTTGACTGCGTTGTTTTTTGCGGTTACGGTGATTGCATTCGGTCAGGCGTTAAAACTTAGCGTTACGGGCCCTTGGATGCCTGCGATGACTGCGGATGAAAAGACGTTGAAAGGGGCGCTTTCCTATTTGGAGAAAGGGGAACAAAGCCAGTTTGGAAAGACGTATTCCTTGTACATCATTCTCGTATACTTTGTGATTATCGGTAATGTGGTTGCAGGACTTTGCACGTTTGGCAGCGCGTTGATCATCACCGTGCCTGTTTCCTATCTTATATTTATATGCGCGCAACACGTCAATTATTACACGATGAAAGGGAAGAAGTATTTTATCACCTACGAACGTATTGCAACGAACCCCGATCACGGGGATACGGAACATTTCTTCGATTATATTGAAGAGGTTGAAAAAGAGCAGTTGGAGAGGTCTTCTACGGAAGAAATACCTATCGAGAACGAAAATAATAATATTCAATAAATTTTGGAGGCAAGAATGGACTATTTGGCAAACTATCAAGAATGGTTGCAAAATCCTGCGCTCTGCGCAGAGGGAAAAGCGGAACTTCAGGCGCTTGCAGGGAATGAGAAAGAACTTGAATACCGTTTCGGCGGTGAGATGGAATTCGGTACAGCAGGCATGAGAGGGCTGATCGGATACGGTATCAATATGATGAATATCTACACGGTAATGCGCGCTACGCAAGGGCTTTCCGAATGGGTAAAATCGCTGGGGAAAGAGGCGAAAGAAAGAGGGGTTGTTATTTCCTACGATACGCGCAGAAAATCGGAAGAATTCGCAAAGGCGGCGGCAGGCGTTTTGGCGAAGAACGGTATCAAAGCGTATCTTTTTGACGACGTACACCCCGTTCCTATGCTTTCGTATGCGGTGCGTTATCTTAAGACGATTGCAGGGATCATGATCACTGCCAGCCATAACCCCAAAGAATATAACGGTTATAAGGTATACGGCGAGGACGGCGCGCAAATGTCGCCCGAAGATACGGCAAAGGTCGTTGCGTATATTGATGAAATCAAAGATTATCTTTCCGTAACGGCGGCAGAAACCAGCGATTTGATCGTTCCTGTACCCAAGGCGCTCGATAACGATTATATCGAAGAGCTTTCCAAGCTCACCCTTTCCAAGGAAGCGGTAGAAAAGTGTGGCGCGAACTTGAAACTTGTATACACGCCCGTTCACGGCAGCGGTTACGTGCCCGTTATGGCAATTTTGAAAAAGCTGGGGATCAACGTGACGGTCGTTGAGGCGCAAACGGTAAAAGATACCGAATTTTCAACGGTAAAAGTACCAAATCCCGAATATAAAGAGACCCTTTCCATGGGGATTGCGCTTGCCAACGAAATCAACGCAGACGTAGTATTTGGTACGGACCCCGATTCGGACAGACTGGGGGTTGCATTAAAGGATAAGACGGGGGAATTCGTTGCTTTGTCGGGTAACCAAGTGGGGATTTTGTTGCTTGATTATATCCTGACGCGTCTTTCCGAAGATAAGACGATGCCCGCGAATGCTGCCGTTGTAAAATCCTTTGTTACGACGGGTATGGCGAAAGCGCTGTGCGACGATTACGGCGTTACGCTGTACGAAACGCCCGTTGGGTTCAAATTTATCGGCGAAAAGATCAAACAGTGGGAGAAAGACGGAAAACATACATACATCTTCGGCTTTGAAGAATCCTGCGGTTATCTTCGCGGCACGCATGCAAGAGATAAAGATGCCGTTGTCGCGTCTATGCTCTGCGCGGAAATGGTCTGCTATTACGCGTATATCGGAAAATCTGTTTTCGACAGATTGCAGGAAATCTATGCAAAATACGGCTACGTGCTTGATAAAAACGTTTCTATTCAGTATTCTGGCTTGAATGCGATGAAAGAAATGAATGCGGTAGTGGACGGTTTAAAGACGATTCGCGTGGAAGAATTTGCGGGGATCAAAGTCAACGCAATCCGTGATTACAGCGCGGCAAAACGTACGGTGATTGACGGCGGCGCTGTGGAAGAGATGGACATTCCCAAGTGTAACTGCGTGTATTACGAACTGGAGGGCGGCTCGTTTGTTTGCGTACGTCCTTCGGGAACGGAACCCAAACTCAAGATTTATTATTCGCTCAAGGCGAAAGACGAACAGACTGCAAACGAACAGCTCGTTGTTCTTCAATCCGACGTCAATAAACTGCTTGAGAGTGCGAAAAACTAAACGAATATAAAGCGTCTCGTGTCTGCGAGACGCTTTCGCATTATTTCGCAGTTTATTCATGCGAAAGAATTCCACAAAACAGTGAAAGATTTTCACTTGAAAAATGCGTGATACATAGTATAATTATGCTAATCAAAAATTTAAAGAGGAGATATTTACAATGAGATTACCCGTTTTGGATAAAAATTTCTACCCGATGATCAAGGCGATCAATGATTTTGACGCTGAAGTGAAAAAGAATGGCGGCGTAAAGGTAACGTTGGTTGCAGAACGCAGCGGCGGTTACAATTACGTATATACATACGAAGCATTAAAAGACGGTGTCAACGACGCGTTGAATTTCCGTATGGCAGAACGCCTTGCAAAGACGATTCTTTGGGTTGTGGGCGGATTCAAGATTTACGTTTCCGGCAGTAAATCCATCTATGAATATTTGAAACAGGCATATACGCTTGAGGGCTTGCGTGCGTTTGACGTAGACTTCATGAGCGGTGTATACGAAAAACCTTTCGAAGTGGTTTGGTTGGGAGAAAAGGACGTTCCTCAGCAGAAGAACGCTTCCATTCGCGTAGGCGGTTATTTGGACGGTTGCCGTATCGGCTTTGACGCAGGCGGTTCGGACAGAAAGGTCAGCGCGGTTGTGAACGGCGAAGTTGTTTACAGCGAAGAAGTAGTTTGGAATCCGAAGATCACGGAAGATCCCACCTATCATTACAATGAAATTTTGACGGCGATGAAGACGGCGGCGTCGAAGATGCCCACGGTTGACGCGATCGGCGTTTCTTCCGCAGGCGTATACGTTGACAACAAAATCATGGTCGCTTCGCTGTTTATCAAGGTAGACAAGAAACAGTACGGCGATTACGTGAAGAATATGTACATCAACGTTGCAAAGGAAATGAGCAAAGAATACGGTAAGGAAATTCCTTTGGAAGTTGCAAACGACGGCGACGTAACGGCGTTGGCTGGCGCAATTGATTTGGAAGACAACGGCGTTTTGGGTATTGCAATGGGCACCAGCGAGGCGGTTGGTTACATCAATACGAACGGCGGTATCAACGGTTGGCTGTCCGAGCTTGCTTTTGCTCCCGTAGATTTCAACGAAGGGGCAATGCAGGACGAATGGAGCGGCGACTTTGGCGTCGGCTGTAAATATTTCTCGCAAGACGCGGTTATCAAACTTGCTGAGGCAGGCGGTCACACGTTTGCGGAAGGGCTTACCCCCGCACAGAAATTGAAAGAAATTCAGGCGTTGATGGAAAAGGACGATGCGCTTGCAACGCAAATCTATGAAGATATCGGCGTATATCTTGCGCATACCATTCCTTTCTATGCAAAATTCTACGATATCAAACACATGTTGTTGCTTGGCCGTGTTATGGGCGGTAAAGGCGGCGATATCATTCTTTCCACCTGCAAGCAGGTGTTGGCGGAAGAATATCCCGAATTCGCTGGTCTTGATATCGGTTTGCCCGACGAAAAGAACCGCCGTGTCGGTCAGAGTATTGCTGCAGCTTCGTTGCCTGCAAGCGGTAAATAATCAAAAAAAGGTGTCATTATGAAAGTTTTTAAGAATGCCGTTGTCTACGTAGAAGGCGAGGGTTTGAAAAAATGCAGTGTATGTTTCGATGAAAAAATCGAAAAAATTTCCCGCTGTGCGATTAAGGAAGCCGAGGTGATTGAACTGCCCGAAGACGCGGTCGTTTTGCCTGGCTTTGTGGATCAGCATATTCACGGCGCGGGCGGTTCCGACGGTATGGACGGCACGGTAAAGGATATTTCCATCATTGCAAATACGGTTGCTAGTGAAGGTACTACGTCTTTCCTTGTAACGACCATGACTCAGAGCCCTGAAAACATTACGAAAGCATTGCAGGCTGTGAACGAGTATAAAAATGCAGCTCCTCAAGAGGGAGCGCGCGTACTTGGTGTGCATTTGGAAGGGCCGTTTATTGCGGCGGCGCATAAGGGCGCGCAGCCTTTAGAATACGTAAAAGCCCCCGATATCAAGGCGTTTGACGAATACAACGCGGCGAGCGGTAATTCGATCAAGATCGTCACGCTGGCTCCTGAGGTAGAGGGAGCGGAAGAATTTATCCGTCATTTGAGCGAACAAAATATCGTACCTTCTATCGGGCACACGGGCGCGAAATACGCAAATATTGCAAAGGCGGTTGAGCTTGGCGCATGCAACGTAACGCATACGTATAATGCGCAGACGGCGCTTCATCACCGCGAAATCGGTACGGTCGGCAGCGCAATGTTGATTGACGAACTGAACTGCGAATTGATCGCGGATACCATTCACGTATCCGTTCCTGCTATGCGCTTGCTTGCAAAGAACAAGCCTGCGGATAAATTGACGTTGATCACGGACGCAATGCGTGCAAAGGGGCTTCCCGACGGCGTTAGCGAGTTGGGCGGTCAAACCGTTTACGTGAAGAACGGCGAAGCTCGTTTGGAAGACGGGACTTTGGCTGGCAGCGTACTGCGCATGAACCGTGCGGTGCAAAACCTTGTGGAAAAGGTAGGCGTGCCTTTTGAAAAAGCGGTTGACTGCGCAACGATCAACCCTGCGAAGAATTTGAAACTGGACGATCAAATCGGCAGTATTAAGGTCGGCAAAAATGCAGACTTCACGGTTTTGAATGGGAATTATGACGTTATCATGACCATTCGCGACGGTAAAATCATTTATCAGGCATAAAAAACGTTTATAAGAAAAGACTCGAGGCTGTCTCGGGTCTTTTTTTGTTCGGTCGCTCATAGGGAAAAGAGTAAAAACATATTTTAATTTGAGAGCCTTTTCAAAAAAATTACGGAAAACTGTTTGAAATACTTTCAAAAAGAAAAAAAATATGGTACAATAGGAGTGATCGTTATAATGGATAAAGAATGTCCTTTTGATTTTTCTAAACACAGTTCGATAGGTTGCGGCGGATTTGCCAAGACAGCATTTTTTCCACAGAGCGAAGAGGAAGTGAAAGAGTTGATCGACCGTTGGCAGGACTGTGGAGAAGAATTTCTCGTTTTCGGCAATCTGACCAACGTGCTTCCCAGCGACGACGGAACGAAAAAACAGGTGCTTTGCACGAAGAAACTCGTTGGGATTTCCGTAGACGAGGAAAAGGATCGGGTGTATGCCGAGGCTGGGGTTACGAGCGGCGCGCTTTTACGGGCGTGCAAGAAAGCGAGAAAAAGCGGTGCAGAGTTTTTAATCGGTATCCCGTGCACGGTCGGCGGCGCGCTGTTTATGAACGCAGGCGCTGGCGGTACGTATATTTCTGAAATTGTGGAGAGCGTTCGCGTTTATCGCGCAGGCGAGATTGTTACGCTAGCTAATCAAGATTGTAAATACGCGTACAAAACGAGTATCTTTATGGAACGAAACGACGTGATATTAGGCGGTACGTTTCGGTTGGAAAAAAGCGAGGAAAGCGTGATTGCCGCAAGGGAAAAGCGTTGGCTGAGAAAACGTGCGCATTTGCCCAAGGGAAAAAGTATGGGCTGTGTTTTCAAAAACCCGCCCAACGTTTCCGCAGGGGAACTGATTGAAAGAACGGGCTTAAAGGGTTTGCGTATCGGGGGCGCGAAGATATCCGAGGAACACGCAAATTTTATCATTAACGACGGAAAGGCAACGGCAAGACAGATAGAGACCTTGATCGGGATTATTAAGAACGCGGTATTTTGTCAATACGGCGTTACGCTACAAGAGGAGATACGTTACATAACTTAACTTGTAGATTATCAAAGGAGAAACAGTGATTTTAACTGCAGATTACCATACGCATACGCCGTATTCTCACGGCAAAAATACAATATTAGAGAATGCTGAACAAGCGCGCGCGTTGGGCTTACAAACAATCGGGATTGCCGATCACGGATTTGCGCACGTGACGTACGGCATACGCCACCGTCAGGTGGAAGCGTACCGAAAAGAATGTCAGGACGCCGCTACGAAGACGGGGATAGACGTTTTGGTCGGTATCGAAGCGAATATCCTTTCACTGAACGGAAAAACGGATATGCGTGAGAAAGATTTTGATAGTTTTGATTTCTATCTCTGTGGAAAACACATTTTTGTGCGCTACCATGGTGCATCGGGATTTTTTCAATACGGTGTCCGCAATTTTTTGGCGGGCAAGGATGGGAAAAAGGCGAAAGGCAGGTTGATAGAGGCTAACACAAAGGCGTATATCAACACAGTGAAAAACAATCCTATCGACGCAATTACGCATCTTAATTATTGCTGTGTTTCCAACGTTTTAGAGGTCGCAAAATGCGCTGCTGATTACGGTACGTATATTGAACTGAACTCGAAAAAATGTCACTTGACGGACGAAGAATTATCCGATATCGTTGCAAAGACGTCGGCTCGGTTTATCATCGGCTCGGACGCGCATGCAAAAGAAAGAGTGGGAGATACACGTCTTGTGGAAGAGCAGTTGGCAAGAATAGCTTTTCCCATGGATAGGATTGACAATATCGACGGCAGATTGCCCAAGTTCCGTTTTGCGGAGTACAAGACACACAGATAAGAATATGAACTTTACCTCAGATATCAAAAAAGAGATTATCAGCCGCGGCAGCGGCAGAAGAAAACGTGGGGAAGCGGAGAGAAAGGCGGCGCTGTCTGCATTTGTCCGCACCAGCGGTTTTATCGGTATCCGTAACGGAACACCCAGTTTCTTTATCGTCAGCGAAACGGAAAACGTGGCGGAATTTTTCATGTCCTCTTTTTTGGAGACGTTTGGGGTGGAGCTTTCGGTGACGAACGCGACCATGGATAGAATGAGCGGTCGGGATAAATTGCTGTTGCAATGCCCCCCGACGTTTTCTGCGCAGGCGTTGGAAGCATTGGAACTGTTGAATAAAAACGGCGGTATCAAAGAGGGGATATCCGCTCGGCTTGTGCAGGATGAGAAAGCGAAAGCGTCCTATATCAGAGGCGCGTTTTTAGGCGGCGGCAGCTGCACTGTTCCCAGTGAAAATACAAAATCGGGCTATCATCTTGAGATTGTTTTTTACGATAAAAAAACAGCGTGGGATTTTTGCGAGCTGTTGGAAGAGTTCGAGCTGTTGGCGCGGTTGATTGAAAGAAAGGACAGTTTTGTCGTTTACGTGAAAAGCAAAGAAGTGATTTCCGACTTTTTGGCAATCATCGGTGCGGAAAACTGCTTGCGAAAATTCTCCGCGATCGTGGATAAGCGGGATCGGGCGAATAATAACAACCGTGCGCAAAACTGCATTTCAGGCAACGCGGACAAGGCGGCAAGCGCCGCGGTAAAACAGGTGCTTGCGATTGAAAAAATTAAAAATTCCGCGGTGTATGAAACGTTATCGGACGAACTAAAAGCGTTGGCAAAAACGCGCTTGCTTCATCCTGAAAAATCCTTGCAAGAGCTTGCGGATTATCTAAAGGTCAGCAAGAGCTGCTTAAATCACCGAATGAGAAAACTGATCGAACTTTCTGAAAAAACGGAACCAGAGAAAAAATAAGAAGAACGGAAGAATTATGACAGATTTTGTGCATTTACATTTACACACGGAATACAGTCTTTTGGACGGCGCGGCAAAGGTGGACGATCTGATTGATCACCTTGTAAAAAATAACATTAATGCCTGTGCAATCACTGACCACGGGAATATGTACGCTTCGCTGTACTTTGCTGAAGAATGTGTAAAAAAAGGAATAAAATATATCATTGGTTGCGAGTTGTACGCAGTGGACAACCATCTGGAAAAACGCCCGGGGAAGAACGAGCATATCGTTTTGCTTGCAAAAAACAAGACGGGTTATAAGAACATCGTAAAGCTTGATTCGCTCTCTTATATCGACGGATATTACGGCGGAAAACCTCGTATCAGCTACGATCTTATCAAACAGCACCACGAGGGGGTTATTTGCCTTTCTGCTTGTTTGGCAGGGCGCTTGCCTCAACTGCTTCTTCGAGGGGACTATGAGGGCGCAAAAAAATGGGCGTCCGAAATGAAGGAT
>SVIT01000039.1 GCA_015069365.1 Clostridiales bacterium
TTACAGCTGGGGTACGGCGGTTAACGTGCAGATGATGGCGTTCGGTAACATGGGCGACGATTGCGGTACGGGCGTTGCGTTCACGCGTAATCCCGCTACGGGCGAAAAGGGCCTTATGGGTGAGTTTTTGACGAACGCACAGGGTGAGGACGTTGTTGCAGGCGTTCGTACCCCGATGCCCATCTCCCAGATGAAAGACGTATTCCCCGAAGTATACGCGCAGTTCTTGAAGGTTTGCGAAATCCTCGAAAACCACTATCGCGATATGCAGGATATGGAGTTCACGATCGAGCAGGGCAAGCTTTATATGCTTCAGACGCGTAACGGTAAGCGTACGGCGGCTGCGGCGATCAAGATTGCTTGCGACCTGATCGACGAGGGCATGATCACCGAGAAAGAAGCGCTTATGCAGATCGACGCGAAGTCGCTCGATATGCTCCTTCACCCCACGTTTGATACGGCGGCTTTGAAGGCGGCGGATAAGAACAACGTAATCGGCAAGGGTATTGCGGCTTCCCCCGGTGCGGCGGCCGGTACGATCGTATTCACGGCGGAAGATGCGGTTACTGAAGGTAAGCAGGGCAAGAAAGTTATTCTTGTACGTTTGGAGACCTCGCCCGAAGATATCGAAGGTATGAAGTATGCGCAGGGTATCTTGACGGTTCGTGGCGGTCAGACCTCGCACGCGGCGGTTGTTGCGCGTGGTATGGGTACGTGCTGCGTTTCCGGTTGCGGCGATATCAAGATGCACGAAGAAGAGAAATATTTCGAGCTTGCAGGCAAGACCTTCCGTGAAGGCGACGTGTTGTCCTTGGACGGTTCCACGGGTAACATTTACGATTGCTTGATCAAGACGGTTCCCGCAGATCCCAGCTCCGGTTATTTCGGACGCATTATGGAGCTTGCGGACAAGTACAAGGCGCTTGGCGTTAGAACGAATGCGGACACGCCTTCGGACGCGAAGCAGGCGGCTACGTTCGGTGCGCAGGGTATCGGTCTTTGCCGTACGGAGCATATGTTCTTCGAACCCTCCAGAATCGGTGCGTTCCGTGAAATGATTTGTTCGGACACGGTGGAAGAGAGAGAGGCTGCGCTTGCGAAGATCGAACCGATGCAGCAGGCTGACTTCGAGGGCTTGTTTGAAGCGCTCGGCGGCTATCCCGTAACCATTCGTTTCTTGGATCCCCCTCTCCATGAGTTTGTTCCTACGGCGGAAGAGGATATTGCGGCGCTTGCGAAATCGCAGAACAAGACCGTGAAGCAGATCAAAGAGATCATCGAGAGCTTGCACGAGTTCAACCCGATGATGGGCCATAGAGGCTGCCGTTTGACGGTTACCTATCCCGAAATCGCGGTTATGCAGACGAAAGCGGTTATCAAAGCGGCTTTGAACGTGAAGAAGAATCATCCCGATTGGAACATTGTTCCCGAGATTATGATCCCGCTTACGGGCGAAGTGAAGGAAATGAAGTTCGTGAAAGACATCGTTGTCAAGACGGCTGATGAGACGATCGCGGCGGCGGGTGTTGATCTTCATTACGAAGTTGGTACGATGATGGAAATCCCCAGAGCGTGCTTGACGGCTACCGAGATTGCGAAAGAGGCGGAATTCTTCTGCTTCGGTACGAACGACTTGACGCAGATGACGTTCGGCTTCTCGCGTGATGACGCAGGTAAGTTCTTGCCCGCATACTATGCGAACAAGATTTACGAATCCGATCCGTTTGCACGTCTTGATACGACGGGTGTTGGCGAATTGATGAAGCTTGCCGTCAACGGCGGTAAGGCAGTTCGTCCCGAGATGCACTTCGGTATCTGCGGTGAGCACGGCGGCGATCCTTCTTCCGTGGAATTCTGCCACAAGATCGGTCTGACCTATGTTTCCTGCTCGCCTTACCGTGTGCCCATCGCAAGATTGGCTGCAGCTCAAGCGAACATCAAATATCCCAGAAACTAATTTTGGCATTGTGACCGAATAGGTTGTGGGTAAAAACCGAATAAAACAGCATAGATTGTTTTTGGAGCCTGTATCGTTTCGATACGGGCTCTGTTTTTGCGTTTTTTGGGTGAAAAATAGACTAAAAATCGTCAAAAAACTTTTATTCCACTTAAGTTGAACGCTTTACTGTTAATGTTTTCTATGGTATAATATACATAAATAAGATTTCAAGCAAAAAAGGCAAAAAGCCTTACGGAAAATCGCAGTTTTTTAAGTTGTTTAAGCGGTACGACGAGGGTTTTTTCGGTTTGAGTTTCAATATACGGAAACAATGAAAAAAGTGCGCGTGTTAATTTCCGATTATGTTTGTATTCCCTCGAGACTTGGCGAGGGCGTTAAGCGTGCCGCGAAGGAGAAATTCCATTTATGGTGCAAAAAAATGCGCCTAGACCCGCAGAAGATATAGAGGTAGAATAACTGGTAAAAATCAAAGTAGGATTTGATGGATAAATAAGAATTTGACGAGGTGCTATGATGAAAGTTAGTATTACAGAGTATGAAGATTACCTATATGACCATTACAAAGACCACGGTATTGATACCAGTTTGTTTATGAAATTGGTTGAAGAAGTAGGAGAAGTTGCTGAAGTTCTAAACAAGCGAGATGGAAGAAAAGCATCTAATAGTGAAGATTTAAAATCCCAATTAGCCAATGAATTGGTGGATGTGATTCATTATGCTTTTGCAATCGCATCATTAAACCAAATCAACTTGAATGATGTTATTTTGGAGAAGGATAAGAAGGCATCGATAAAATATCATCACGAAAGAAATCTCGAACAGTTTTTGTTAGAACGATAAATTATCGTTTATAGTTTGATTACAAAGAAAAAGGAGGTTGATTGTTATGGATCAGACCTGGCAAATAATTGTATCTGTCGTAACTGCTTTTGCTGCTATTGTCGCATTAGTAATTTCCATTATTCAAATTTCGAAAAGTAATAAACAATCGTTGTTTGAAAGAAGATTAAATGCATATTTAAAAATTCGTTGGCTGAAATCTTTATGTGATAAAAACAATTCGTTTAAGGAAAGTTATCTAAAAGAAGCTAAAGAAGGTCCTATTTTAGTGTTAGATATGCTTTTTTCCTGTATGACTAATAATTCTTATTTAGAAGAAATACAACCTGTGATAAATCACGTTTTAGAGCCTGAGTGGCAAAGGAAATATCTTTTAAAAATAGAGGAATTAAGAAGTCTTTGTGAAGAAGTAAGGTTAATATTCCCGGAAAATATTGGATACAGTCTTGCAGATTTTATTTTTTACTATGAAGAAATGTTAGTTTCTATGTATAAATATCAAATTGCATTAAATCACTTAGAAAAAGAGTGTAAAGAGTTAAATCGACCACTTCCAACAGATGATTCTTTGGAAAAAAATTGTAGAAGTGTTGTCGTTAGAAACATAGAAGGAACATTTGAATTATCTGAAAGGCTTTTTAAGGAAGGTACGCTTGAAAAAACCAAAAAAGTAATAAAATTATAATGGGTGAACTTATGAATAACACTCCGCGTTGTTTATATAATGGCGACTTTACGTCATTTTTATATGAGAATATTGATTCAATATTTGGTGCGTTGTGTGATAATTATCACGGCGATGCGCTTACGACTACAAGAGAGGCGTGGAAGGAAGAAATATCTATAATAAAGGGCGTTTTATCAAATTATGCGGATAAAAATGGACAAGTTATATTTGAATATGATATTCCGCGACTTGGTAAGAGAATTGACGTGGTTTTGATTCTCAAAGGCATAGTTTTTTGCGTTGAATTTAAGGTTGGCGAATCAAAGATTTTGGAAGCAGACATAGACCAAGTTCTTGACTATGCACTTGATTTGAAAAACTTCCATAAATTCAGCCAAGACAACCTTATTGTCCCGATTTTGGTTGCAACGAATTATCGTAATTCTTCTACTGATATAAGAATGTCTGTGTATGATGATAGGGTGGTTAATCCGCTCGTAACAGGCGAAGCAGGCATTTCAAATTTAATATCGAAAATTTTAGAAAAATATCCAAACGAACCTGAAGTCAATCCTGATTGGATTATTAGTCCGTATGCGCCAACGCCTACAATTATTGAGGCCGCGAAAACTCTTTATGAAAGCCATTCGGTAGAAGATATTACAAGACACGAGGCAGACAAGGTTTCTACAGATGCAACGATAGCATACCTTCTTGACGTGATACAAAAGAGCAAAGCAAATAGAGAAAAAAGCATTTGCTTTGTAACCGGTGTCCCCGGCGCGGGGAAAACGCTTGTTGGGCTTGACGTTGCCGTAAGACAAACGTATCAAGGACAAGATAAGCCTATTGAGGACGAAGGCGCGGTCTATCTTTCGGGTAACGGACCGTTGGTAGCTGTTTTGACGGAAGCGCTTGCAAAAGATAATTATCAAAAATGTCGTGAGCGAAGCGAAAATAAAAAACTCTCTGATTCTCGTAGAGAAGTTGGCAAGTTTATTCAAATTATCCACCGTTATCGCGATAATATGCTTGCGAAAATCAAAAATCCCGTTGAAAACGGCGTTTTAGAAATTGACCCTGAAAAGGCGGTGAAACTTGCAGAATCTGGCTACGGCGAAGTGGAACACGTTGCTATTTTTGACGAAGCGCAACGTTCTTGGACGCATAAAAGACTTGCGGATTATCTTAAAAGAGGCGGAACGTACGGCAATAAATTAAAAGTTCCTAATTTCCCTATGTCTGAGGCGGCGTTTTTGATTTGGTCGCTTGACCAACGTGAAGATTGGGCAACGATTATTTGTCTTGTTGGTGGTGGGCAAGAAATTAATACCGGTGAAGCTGGTATTTCTGAGTGGATTAACGCACTTAATGAAAAATTCCCGCATTGGAACGTTTATATTTCGTCGAAATTAACGGAAGCGGAATATGCCGAAGGCAAAGTAAACGAATTGCTTGAAAAGAATGATAAGGTTACATATTCTGATAATTTACACCTTGCGGTTTCTCTACGTTCTTATAGAGCGGAAAAACTCTCTGCGTTTGTTCACGCATTGCTTGCGATTGAGCCTACTGCCGCAGACTTGTATAAAGAAATTAAGGACAAGTATCCTATCGTGCTTACAAGGGATATGGAAAAGGCAAAAAGGTGGTTGCACGATAAAGTTAGGGGGACGGAACGCACAGGAGTTCTTATAACAAAGGAATCGGCAAGATTTAAGCCTTTGGGAATTCACGTATTGCCGTCGGGGGATGAAAAGGCTGTTCATTGGTTCTTGGAAGATAAAATTGACACCAGAGCGTCGAACTATCTTGAAGATGCCGCAACGGAAATTCAAGTGCAAGGATTAGAGCTCGATTATACTTGCTTGTTGTGGGATGCCGATATGAGATATGAAAACGGCGAATGGCGTTTCTATAGATTTAACGGACAAACAAAGTGGGTAGAACAAACATCGACGAGCGAAAGCAAGCAAGATTTAATGAAGTATATGCTTAATGCTTATCGCGTTTTATTGACACGTGCAAGAGCTGGTATGGTGATATGTGTTCCAGAAGGGAACGGAAATAAAAATCCGAGTGGTTTCTGGGAAGATAGTACACGTTTGCCTGAATACTATAACGGCACGTATAAATATTTGAAGAGTTTAGGAATTGAAGAAATATAATGGTAGAAGTTGTTGCGGCGCTTATATGGGATAAGGATAAGTTTTTGATTTGCCAAAGGCCTAAAAATAAAGCAAGAGCGCTCCTTTGGGAGTTTGTTGGCGGTAAGGTCGAGCAAGGCGAATCAAAAGAACAAGCCTTAATCCGTGAGTGCAAAGAAGAACTAAATATTGTGCTTGATGTTGGGGATGTTTTTATGGAAGTTGTCCACGAATATCCTGATATTACTGTGCATTTAACGTTGTTTAATGCAACGATTAACGAAGGTGTTCCACAAAAGTTAGAGCATAACGATATAAAATGGATAACGCCGGCGGAAATTCCGAACTACAATTTCTGCCCAGCAGATGAGGAGATTTTGAAAAAGATAAAGGAGAAGGCTGGTAATGGTTACTCGTAAAGAAGATACGTCGAAAAGAGTGGCAAGACGTAAGTACGAAGAAAAGAATAAAGAATTACGTAAAGAGAAAAATGCGAACTTTCAAACGATGATTCCAAGAGAGTTGTTTGAAGAAATTAACGCTTTTTTAACCGAAAAGGGTATGACGAAAGTAGATTTCATTAAAAAAGCTTACGAAATAATGAAAAAAGAGGGTTAAAATAATGTTAGAAGTTGGAATGAAAGCGCCGGAGTTTACGTTGCCCGATAAAAACGGGAATATGGTTTCGTTGTCGGATTTTTTCGGCAAGAAAGTGGTTTTGTATTTTTACCCGAAAGATAATACGCCTGGTTGCACAAGACAGGCGTGTGCGTTTGCGCTCAAAAATAAGGAAATCGAAAACAAAAACGCGGTGGTTATCGGCATTAGCAAGGATAGCGTGAATTCGCATTTGAAGTTTGCGACGAAATATAATTTGCCGTTTGTTTTGCTCTCGGATACCGAACTTTCGGCAATTCAAGCGTATGGCGTTTGGCAAGAGAAAAAGTTGTACGGCAAAGTGAGTATGGGCGTTGTGCGAACGACGTTCTTAATCGACGAGCAAGGCAACGTGCAAGGGGTTATGCCAAAAGTAAAACCCGACACCAACGCCGACGAAATTTTAGCGTTGCTGGAAGATTGAAAAACAAGGAAATGGATTTAAGGAGAATTGATTATGCAAAAATATGACATTAATAAATATAGCGTTGAAACAATATTGAGTTGGGTTAAAAATAAAGAAGTAGTTATTCCTGAAATTCAAAGACCTTTTGTGTGGAAAGCAAAGCAAGTTAGGGATTTAATTGATTCTTTATATAAAGGATATCCTACTGGCTATCTTATTGTAAGTAGAAGCCATGATGTAAAACTCAAGGATGGCTCTTTATCAAAAGGACAAAGAATACTTATTGACGGGCAACAAAGAGTTACGGCTTTAATGACTTCTATTTTAGGGATTACTGTTTTAGATGAAGAGTATAAAGAAAGAGTCATTAAAATTGCATATAATCCTTTTGCGAAAGAAGATGAAGAAATTTTTGATGTTCAAGACCAATCACACATAAGAAGTAAAAAATGGATTGAAGATATATCGATTTTCTTCAAATCGGATTTTGATTCTTTTGAGTTTATTGAGAAATATTGTGAAGAAAATCATGAAATCACAAAAAGGGAAATGAATCAAAAGATTCAATCCATATTAGCAATTAAACAAAAAGATTTGGGTGTTATAGAGTTGTCGGCAGAGTTGGATATAGATACGGTAACAGATGTCTTTATTAGGATTAACTCAAAGGGCACAGTGTTGAGTCAAGCAGATTTCGCCATGAGTAAGATTGCGGCTGATAGTAAATTTGGCGGTAATAACTTAAGAAAGGCTATCGATTATTTCTGTCATATTGCGATAGAGCCGAGTTTTTATCACAAATTAAAAGAAGCCGATCCTGAATTTTTAAGTTCGGATTTTGGTAAGGAAATGACTTGGTTGAAAGATGATAATTCTTCTATTTACGATCCTTCTTACGAGGATATGTTAAGGGTTTCGTTTATACATATGTTTTCAAGAGGTAAATTGAAAGATTTGGTTAGTTTGCTTTCTGGTCGTGACTTCTTAACGAGAGACTATAAAGAAGAAATAGCAGAGGATTCTTTTAATAAACTTTCGACTGGCATTAAACATTTCATGAGACAATACTATTTTGAGCAATTTATTCTTGCTATCAAAAGTGCAGGATTTGTTAGTTCCAAATTGATTAGCTCTCAAAATGCTCTTGATTTTGCTTACGTTGTGTATTTGAAATTAGTAATGTCAAACGAAGTTGATAAAAATGAAATTAAACGCTATGTGGCGAAATGGTTTACCATGTCCATTTTAACGGGTAGATATAGTGCGTCTCCCGAATCTAAGATGGATTTGGATATTAGAAATATCAATGAAAAGGGCGTTGTGAAATATTTGAAGGAGATTGAAAATGCGGAATTGTCAGATGCGTTCTGGTCGTTTGGTTTAGTGCAGAAATTGGATTCTCCAGTTCCGACTGCACCTGCATTATCAGCTTTCTTTGCCTCTCAAATTGTTTCTAATAGTAAAGGTTTATTTTCCGCATCATCCTATGTAAGAGATTTGTATGGAGTAAGTGACGTTCATCACATTTTCCCTAAAGCTTATTTGCAAAAGGTTGGCGGTCTTGATAATAAATCTATCTATAATCAAGTGGCAAATTATACCTTTTTAGATACGCCTGTAAATATTCAAATTGGAGAAAAATCTCCTAACGTTTATTTCAAGACAGCTTATGAATCTGCGATAAACAATCAAACGGTATATGGTGTTCCTATGACAAAAGAAGAGTTGGATAAGAACTTAGAGGATAACTGTATTCCGTTAGATATTGTTAATTGGGATTACAATGATTATATTGAAAAATTCTTACCCGAAAGAAGAAAATTGATGGCGCAGAGAATTAAAGAGTATTACAACAAGTTGTAATTTTACTGCGAAAACACAAAGTAAAAGTATCCAAAACTGTAGCTAAATTATAGTAAGACTTTGAATGTGTAAAAAATGGATTACGGGGGGATTACGGGGGAGAGGATTTTAGAGGAAAATATTATGGAATGGAAAATGGAATAGGAAATGGAATGGGAAATGGACGGGAAACGGTCCGCTCCTGTTCCTTTTTCTTTTTTCGGCGGTAAAAATACACGACCGAAAATATTTATTTTTCTCTGAAAATATTCAACCAAAAACATTAGTTTTTATATGCTATACTTATATTATAAACGCACCGTTTAATAGAAAATAAGACGTTGAGAGGTAAGTTTTATGAAGTACGAAAAGCAAAAGACGAAGAATATATCCTTTCCCATCGGGGGGATCGGTACAGGTTGTATCGGGCTTGCCGGGAACGGGGAGCTGAACGATTGGGAGATTTTTAACCGTCCGAATAAGAACACGCGGAACGGGTATTCGCATTTTGCCATCAAGGCGCGCCAAAAGGGGAAGAGCACGGTAAAGGTTTTGCAGGGCGATACCAACGA
This sequence comes from Clostridiales bacterium, assembly GCA_015069365.1. Classification (GTDB taxonomy): domain Bacteria; phylum Bacillota; class Clostridia; order Christensenellales; family Borkfalkiaceae; genus Scatosoma. Next base: position 9,092 of record SVIT01000039.1, read on the forward strand.
GAACTTGATGGGTATGCACAACGGCGGTATGTATATCGGGTTCGGGTTCGGACCTTGGAACAATTCAATGGCGGGCTTTCCGCATTTTAGGAATGTGGAATTTGAGGGGAATTTCCCCGTGGCGAATTTGACTTTTTCCGACGGCGATTTCCCCGCCGTGGTTAAGCTTTGCGCCTTCAATCCGATCATTCCGCACGACGAGTTCAATTCCAGTCTGCCCGCGGCGTTTTTTGAGTGGGAGATCGAGAACGTCACAAACGAGGAAATCGAGTATGCGATCGCATTCAGCGTGAGCAATCCCGCCCTCGTTTCGGCGAACGCAAAAATCGAAGAGGGGGATCAAAAAGGCATCTTTTTCCGTACGGCGGATAAGACGGAAGAGGAGATCGGATACTGCGACCTCTCCGTGCTGACCGACCACGCGGAAACGGTCGTGCAAACGTATTGGTTCAGGGGCAGTTGGATGGATTCGGTGACGACGTTTTGGAAAAATTTTTCCGAGTGTGAACGTTTGCAGGATAGGCAGTATTCGGAAAACGGTCAATACGACGGCGGATCGGTTGCCGCTTACACGTCGGTTCCTGCGGGAGAAAAGCGAAAAATCCGTTTCGTTTTGGCGTGGAATGCGCCCGTGCAATACAATTATTGGGAGCCGATAAAAGACAAAAACGGCAAGGATATTACGTGGAAAAATTACTACGCGACGCAGTTTAAAAACTCCCGTGCAACGGGGCGGTACGCGCTGTCTTCCTTTGCTGAATTACACAATAAGACCAACCGTTTTGTGGACGCGCTTTCGGGCAGCACCCTGCCCGAGTTCGTAAAGGACGCGGTTTTGTCCAATTTATCCGTTTTGAAAACGCCCACGGTTCTGCGGCTGGAAGACGGTTCGCTTTGGGGTTGGGAGGGCTGTCACGAATCGAGCGGTTCGTGCGAAGGTAGCTGTCAGCACGTTTGGAATTACGCCTACGCCGTACCCTTTTTATTTCCGAAGTTGGAGAGAAGTTTGCGGGAGAACACCATCAGGTATGCGATGAAGGAGAGCGGCGCGACGAAATTCAGAGTTCCCCTGCCTTTGGGACGGGAGCTTGGGTATTTCCGTTCTTGCGTGGACGGGCAGATGGGCGAAGTGATCAAATGCTATCGCGAATGGAAAATTTCGGGGGATACTGAGTGGTTAAAACAGCATGCGGACGGGATTTTCAAAATGCTCGAATTTGCGTGGTCGAAAGACAACGAAGACGGGTGGGACGGAGATTGCGACGGCGTTTTGACAGGCAGACAGCACCATACGCTGGACGTGGAATTGTTCGGCGCAAGTTCGTGGCTGGAAGGGTTTTATTTGTTGGCGCTGAATTGCGCTTCCAAAATGGCGGCGGCGCTCGGCGATAGCGACAGAGAAAAGCTGTACCGTTCGCTGTATGAACAGGGCAGGGCTTGGACGAACGAAAATCTTTTCAACGGCGAGTATTTCGTGCAAAAAATCGATTTGACCGACGTGGATATGCTGAAAAAATTCGGCGCGGAAGGCTTCTATTGGAACGACGAGACGGGCGAGATCAAGTATCAGATCGGCGAAGGTTGCCAAATCGATCAAATGCTTGCCGATTGGCACGCGGCGATCATCGGTACGGACGGGATTTTCGATCGGGAGAAAAAGGAAAAAGCGTTGCGGAGTTTGTATGCCTATAACTACAAACCCTCCATGCGCCAAGTGACGAATATGTGGAGAAACTTTTCGCTCAACGACGAGGCGGGTACGCTGATTTGCGCCTATCCCGAGGGCAAACAAATACCGCGCATTCCCATTCCCTACTGCGAAGAGACGATGACGGGGTTCGAGTACGCGCTCGGCGGCTTGATGATCGCAGAGGGGCTCATCGACGAGGGCGAGAAGATCGTGAAGGCGGTCCGCGACCGTTACGACGGAGAGAAGCGCAACCCTTGGAACGAGATCGAGTGCGGCAGTAACTACGCAAGATCGATGGCGTCCTATGCGCTGTTGCCCATCTACAGCGGCTTTAGCTTCGACGGTACGAAACGTTATATCGGTTTCGATCCCGTCGTAAAAGGGGATTGCAACTTCTTTTGGAGCGTGGGCAACTCTTGGGGCAACGTGGAATTTGTCAAAGACAAGCGCACGCTGATTGTCTTGGGCGAACAGCCGATCCGTTTGTCCGCTTTCGGGCTTCGGTCGGGGGATACAGCCGTACGTGTTCTTGCGGACGGACGGGAGATTTCCTTTGAACAGAGCGGAAAGACGATTTTCTTTGAAGAACGTGCGATTAAAGAGGGGTTGGAGATCGAGGTTTAATGCGCAAGATATTTATATGGAAATAACCGAACGAAAAAGGAGGGGAAACGGATGAAGGAGTGTAAATTTTTCGATTATATCGGGTTGGTTCATACGCCGGGTGACTACGTGCCGCCGCATAAGCACGATTATCTTGAACTCATTTATTACGTTTGCGGGGAGGGAACGACAAACCTCGGTGCGGAGCAGGTGAAGTATAAGGCGCATACGATGCAAATCGTGCGTAGCGACGTCGTGCATTTTGAGGAAGCCAAGCGGCTGACGGAGGTCAAATGCGTGGGGTTTACCTGCGGCAACGATTTGATTTTCGAGAATCTGAACATCGTCAAAAACAAGAAGAACGAGAAATTTTTCGAGCAGATTCTCTCGCATTTGAATATTGTGGAAAAGGATCGTTTTTCAGGCGAAGGGAAGGTCGATCTCAACGACGAGGTATGGTATATCGTGCTCAACCTTTTGAGTATCATCGAGGAGGAGCGCAAGGAGGAGGGGGATTATTATACCGCCGCCATCAAGAACGTGCGGGATTATATCAAGGCGAATTTTAACCGTTCGATCAATTTCGCGATTCTTTGCGAAAGTATCGGTTACAGCTATGACTGGTTCCGACACGTCTTTAAGCAAAAAACGGGAATGAGTATGAAAAAGTACCAACAGGGGCTTCGGATTTCCAAGGCGAAAATCTTGCTCAGCGAACGCAAGTTGACGGTGAAGGAAATTGCCCGTCGTTGTGGGTATAAGAGCGATATTCGCTTTATCGAGTATTTTCGGCAAACGCAGTCCATTACCCCCAATCAGTATCGGAAGGCAACTCGTCAGGCGGGCGCGGGGTGCGGTTGGTTCAACGTCAATCAGCCCGCTTTTGGAGAACAGAAAGAAAAGTAAACCAAAAATGTGAATCTTTTTTACCCAAAAACAAAAGAGACAACCACAAACATTAATTCTTATATGATATAATAAAGAAAAAACTGCCTATAAAATAGGCGTAGGATAGGGGCATGGTTGCGATGAAACGGTTTTTAGACGCGATCATGGGTACGGAAAAAGCAAAAAAACGGAGGTTTTGGTATGAAGAACACGGCGGAATTATTACGGCTGAAAAAGAGTATGATCGACGACGCGCATCAGCGGAATATGGACGATCATGCCTTGCGTATTCGCTGTTTGAATGAGGCGGGGGAAACGTTTGCGGACGGTACGGCGCTGGATAAGTCGATGGAGTTTCTCCGTCTTTATAACCGCGCGTTCGAGCCGTACGTGCGGCCCGAGTTGTATTTTGCGGGCGTGGCGGGGTATTTTTATATTCCGCGGCCGCGCGTTGGAATTTTGGAGGACGTAGGGCATTATTGCGCCGATTACAAGCGGCTGATCGACCTCGGCGTGCGGGGGATTTATGAGAAGATTTTGGGGACGGACGCGATCGATATGGTGGGAACGGTCAACAAAGCGGCGTTTTTAGAGACGCTGGATTTGTTTGTCGGATATATGCAAAAGCACGCTGACGAGGCGGAACGGCAAGCGAAATCGTGCGCGGACGGGGCGGGCAGGGAGAATCTTTGCCGCATTGCCTCGGATATCCGCTATATTTGCGAGAATCCGCCGAAGACCTTCTTGCAGGGGTTACAGCTCATTTGGTTCGCGCATACGTATATTCTTCTCAAGCCCTATACCAACACGATTACGTTCGGCAATCTCGACCGCATATTAGCGGAATTGTACGAGCGGGAGAAGGCGCAGGGCGCGTTAGATGAAGAGAAGGCAACGGAGATCGTCTGTCAGTTCTTCCTTTCGGTGATGCCGATGCAACGGGATACGCAGAACATCGTTGTCGGCGGTTCGGATGAAGCGGGGAATTATTTTGAAAACGATTTAACGAGAATTTTCTTACGCGCGCAGAGTGTGATGCGCACGGAACAGCCGTCCGTGTCGTTGAAGATTCGCCCCGATACGTCGGACGCCGTTTGGGCGGAGGCGTTGCAATTGCTTGCGGGCGGCGGTGGAATGCCCTCATTTTTGAACGATCGGGTATATGCCGACGGGCTGAAGAAACTGGGGTTTGCGGAGGCGGACGCGAATACGTTTTGTAACGTTGGGTGTTACGAGGCGACCGCGCACGGCAATACGTTCGGCGGTACGGTTTCGGGGAACGTAGGGCTTGCGTATGAATTTGCGAATTTTTTCCGACAGCCGACGGCGTACGGGACCTTCCAAGAATTTTTGGAGGGCTGGGAGGC
>SVIT01000040.1 GCA_015069365.1 Clostridiales bacterium
GTAAAAAATTATACAAATATACAAGAAAAACGGCATTTATGCAACCATTTTCTGCATAAATGCCGTTTTTTGGTGACCCGTACGGGACTCGAACCCATGTTACCACCGTGAAAGGGTGGTGTCTTAACCGCTTGACCAACGGGCCATGTGCGCTCACGCGCATTTTTATATTTTACGATTAAATCGTGTGTTGTCTGGTAGCGGCGATGAGATTCGAACTTATGACCTATCGGGTATGAACCGATCGCTCTAACCAACTAAGCTACGCCGCCATTTTGGTTGCGGGGGCAGGATTCGAACTTGCGACCTTCGGGTTATGAGCCCGACGAGCTACCTAGCTGCTCCACCCCGCGATATATCGTTGCCTTGACCGACATTTTCCTATCACCAGCCAAAACAGCTTTATAATAATACTAAAAAGAATTCCTTTTGTCAACTATTTTTTGCTTGTTTTTTTAAAAAATTATAAATTTCGCAAAAAAAAGCGAAAGCTCTTACACTTTCGCCTCTTCTCCTTGCATTTTCCCCTCTGCCGCTTCCTTGGGCTCGGGGCACGATTCCTCTTTCAACGCCCTTACATACGCGGCATACTCCTCCTCCGTAATCTTCGGCACCTTATCCTTTTTATGTTTTAACGGTTTACTCATACAAAGCTCCTCCGCACTTAGAAATTATGTAAAAAGTATATCCGTTGTACCGAACTTTTATTCTCGTTTAAAACAAAATACACAGAAGATTTCCTTTACCATCGTTGACGATCCGCGAGATCGTACGGCGCATCTTTTTGCGCAATTCCACAGGCATACCGTTGGTCTTACCCGACAATTCATCCCCGACCAAAGAGCGTAATGACTTGCCGAAAATATTTGTTTCCCAGACCCCGTCGCCGTCATCGTAAGCCTTTAAAGTGTCGTTGACAAAATCTTCTCCCTGCTGTTTTGTACCGATAATCGGATTGACCGAACCCGTCACGTCGATCTTGACGATATGATAGCTGGGCGCGGCGGCGCGGAACTGTACGCCGTAACCCGCCCCTTTCTTCACCAGACGAGGTTTCTCTAAAGCGTATTCCGTTTCGTCTGGATAGACGATACCGTAGCCGCTCTCCTCCGCTTCTTTTAAAGCGTCCTTAACTTTGTCGTATTCTCTTCTCGTTTCCGCCAGCGTGCAGACGTATTTCATAAGCTGCAAATCATCCTGAATCCCTTCCCCGCAGCAATCGCTGAGCACCTCGTAAAAAAGCCCCTCTTTCGCCTCGATCTTGACCTCCGCACGCCCCCTTCCAAGATCCATCGTAATCGCGGTAGGATTGAGAAAATCGTCCTCTTGCGAAAACATTTCCTCCAACGCAAGACAATCCCGCATTTTTGTGATTGTACCCACCGATTTTTTCACAGCGGACAAGAGCGCGTTCACCGCGCGGTTTTCCGCAGGCAACGATTGCAGCCATTTTGGCATGCCTACGTCAATACGGAGAATGGGGAACTCTAAAAGCACCTTTTGCAATACCTCTAAAATCTCCTCTTGCGTCATTTTTTCCACGTTCAACGCGACCACGGGTGCCTCGTATTTCTCTTCAAGCGATTTTTTGAGCATGGCTTGAGAAGACGGATCTTGACAATTCAATACGATCACAAAGGGTTTTCCGATCCCCTTTAATTCTCGTACGGCTCTCTCCTCCGCGGCGACGTAACCGCTGCGCTCGATCCCAGTAACGCTTCCGTCCGTGGTCACGAGCACCCCGATCGTGGAATGTTCCCTGATTACCTTTTCCGTACCGAGCGCTGCCGCCTGCTCAAAGGGCATAGCCTCTTCGCTCCAAGGCGTTTTCACCAACCGAGGCGCGCCGTCCTCTTCAAAACCGCTGGCACCGACAACCGCAAATCCGACGCAATCCACAAGGCGTACGGAAGTTTCCGCACCTTTCGCCACGCTGATTTTTGCAGCTTTTGCAGGAACGAATTTCGGTTCAGTCGTCATGACCGTTTTTCCTGACGCCGCCTGCGGTAATTCGTCCGTCATTTCCATGCGAACACTCTCGTCCGCATTCGGCAATACCAAGGTTTCCATGAACCGTTTGATAAAGGTGGATTTTCCCGTACGCACGGGGCCGACTACGCCTATGTAGATATCCCCGCCCGTGCGGTTTGCTATGTCTTGATATACACTGTAATTTTCCATCAACGACCTCCCATCGTGATTGCGCGGAGTTCGTTTGCTCGCCTTGACATATCAACATATATGCCGCGCGAAACAAAAAAATCTCCGCATACAAATCTTACGATTTACTATATGCGAAGAGATTTTCGTTTATTCTTTTTTATCCGTTTTAGCTTTTGGTCGCGTCCGAAGCTGTTTTCGATGCCGCCGCCTCGACCGCAATATAATCCTTATCCTCTGAAAAATCACGTGGTTCATCATATTCGCCGCCCAACGCTTCGATTGCATATTTCAATTCCTGAAATTCGACAAAACCAATCGTTTTATCCTCGATACGTTGCAAAAGGTGCGGAAGAGCGCGTTCGTCACCGTACGCCGCAAGATAACTCGCGCGCATGGGGCTTTGCGTTTCGTCTGCGGAAAGGAATGCGCTTAAAAGCAGCTCATAAACGCGATCCTCTTTCTCTTTAGTACGAGAAAGGATCTCCAACATATACTCCTGCGCGATCCCCTCTTGATAAGTATGGTAGACCTGTTCTTTCACGCGATCTGCGTGCAAGCGGAAGATGTCGACAATGTCACTGCGGATATCCTCGTCCAAACGATTCTCCGTCAATATAGAGAAATACGACTCGAAAGCTCTCTCATCATCCCCTAAAAGATTGAGGGCATACGAAACAGTCTGCGCGTCATCCTCTTTCAAAAGCGGCAACAGCGTTTCTGCAGAACCGCGGCGTTCTATCTCCTCGCATAAAAACTCGGGCACGGGCACGTCCTCTTTCAAATGCGCCGTCAGCGTCTCCGTCAGTTCCTCTGCACTCATTTTTGCATAGTATTCTTTCGGTGTGCACTTAATCTTCGCAACGTACGTATCCCCGAATTTTTTATACAATTTCGGAATGATATCCTCCCACTGCTTTTCGGTATGCTTGTTTTTATTTTCTTCCATATACTGCGTCAATTTCTCGTCGAACAGCCCGTCAAAATCAATCAGTTTCATCTTTTACTTCCTCTTTTTCCTTTTGAATACCATATTCTTTGCAAACCGCCGCCGACAGCAAGACCTTTACTTTCGCCTCGTTGGCGTCAAACGCCGCGGCGATCATTTCGGGGTTGTTCCCCAATTCTTTCAATCCCGATAAAAGGAAGATCGCACAAGCGCAATCGTCCGAATTATCTACAAGATCCAAACTGCCGTATTCCGCCAAAGCGTTGTACAGCCGTTCGGTCGCGACCTTAATCTTCTCTCCGTAGCCCTCTTTGATGGATATAAATTTTGAGGCAAGTTTCGCATACGCCTCGATGAATTTTTTATGCCGTTTTCTGCCGATCGTCACGCGGGGTAAAAATACCCGTTTGTAGATACTGTAAAGAACCAAGCCCACTTCCATCTCCTCGTTGCGCTCCAACAGCATACGCAGCGTTTCGATCTTCAAGACGTCCGCGACCTCATAATCGAGCAAGACCTCTTGCACGAACTCATCCGCGCGCACGTGCACCGCCGTGATCAATCCAAGATATTGCAGATCGTGATCTCCGCCGTCCATCTCGTCAAAACACCAGCGGAAATACCCGTCGTGCAGGGCGAGCAAACCAAATATCTGCGCTTCGTCCTTGGGGCATTTTCCAATATGCAACAGGGAACGGCATCTTCTCTCCCGTTCTTCCTGCGGAAGATGATAAAAATAAATAAGCTCGGGGGCTGGCTCTTTCCCCTCTCTATATGCACGAATGGCACGCAAATAATATTTTGCAACTTCGGCGTCGGGATATATACTGCAAAGGGTGTCCAAAACCCTCTCCGCTTCCTCTATCCTACCGCTTTTATATGCCGAAACCGCTTGAAAATACAGCATTCTGCCGTCAAAAGGCATCTTCTTGTCGAGTTGGCGGAACTTTTGATAAGCTTCCTCATGCAATCCGTTCTCACAGCAGACGGTAGCAACCTTATACAGATCGTCCGTGTCCTTTTGTTCTTCTGCTGCCAGTTTTACCGCTAGCGCCTTACTATCCTCCGCGCGGTCCTGTTCCAAATATACTGCGGCAAGAGTCGCCAACACGCGGATTTCGTCGGGGTTTGTCTCCAACAGCTCCAAACAAACCTTTTCCGCATCGTCCGCCTTGCCCTGCAACAGCAACGCAACCGCCTGCATTTCCTTGGCGTGCGCATATTCTTTTGCACCCTTTTCCACCTTGGAAAGCTCTTCTACGGCGCGCGCGCAATCCCCTGCTTTCAGCGCTTTTGTCCCCACTGAAATTTCCTTGGAATAGTCTGCCAAACGAGGTGGATACACAAAGCGGAATTTATCTTTTTTCGCTGTGGAAAACGCCTCTACAATGTCCAGTTTCGTCTCTTCGGGAATACCATCGTCCACGTCGATTAAACGGTTGTAATAATACGCCGATTGATTTTCGTGACCGAGCTCTAAGAAGTTGACTGCGAGCCCCTCGTAAATATCGGGCAGATCTTCGGGTGCGGCAATATCTAAGAAACGGAAATACCAGTTGATCGCTGCCCCCTGCAATGACATTGCCTCGTAAATATCAGAAAGGCGCATGAAAACGTCCCCGTCGCCGCCGTAGAGGTCTAATTCCTTATACGCCATACGCAACGCGGGGAGAAATTTCCCTTCGTTATAATATTTATCCGCAATCGACGCCAGTCGCTTTCGGCTAAAATCTATTTTTTGTACCTTTCCATTTTTCATTGATAGTACCGTTTTTTTATTTTGACTGCGGGAAAATCATCTCCGCGTCCTCTTCCGTAAATTCGTAATCCGTGTTGCAATAATGACAATGGATATGCACTGCCCCATCCTCACGGATAATATTGAGCATCTGTTCTTTGCCAAGCGATACCAAAACGCGAGTCAAATACCGTCTAGAACAGTTGCATTTGTAGGCGGCTTTTCTCTCCTCCCAAATGGGGAAACCCTCCGAAAAATACTCTTTTACGCAAGTCGCTACGTCCTTGCCTTGCAAGGAAGAAAGAAGTTCGGTCAAGGAGAACTCCTCCACCTGCGCCAAAGTATCTTTATCTGCGAACGGCAGCGGTTGCAAAACCGCAACTCCTGCAAACGCGCAAGCCCCCTTTTCGTCTAACGTCACAACGCTTTTAATGCGGGTGGGGAGTTGTTCGCTGATACGGAAATATTCCTCAAAGGCCTCGTCAATCCCTGCATTTTCGGGGACTGCGCACGCCCCGACAAAGGGACGGCTGTATCCGTCGTCGCGAATGATCGTAAGCGAAGCGTTTTCGCCAAGGCAAGCGCGTTCGGACAAGCCATCCGCCTCGCCAGATACAGAAGTATTTTCGATAAAACCTCTCATCGCCAGCCTACGATTACCAGAAACGGCGATTTCGCCGCATTTTCCGTCACCCTTTAAGGAAAGGGATATCTCACCCGTTTCTTCCTTTAAACAAGCGCTCATAAAGGTCATTACGGACAGTGCTTTCCCAAATGTGTATGCCGAGACAGGCGATAAACCGTGCCGACGGATCCCCTCTTGCACGATTGCCGTCGTATCCGCGACAGTCAGGGATACCTGGCCGTTATAGATCAAAGTACGCAATACGTTTTTCATATTCTTACCTCTTTCGCGCCAAAATCACGAGGCGGTCACTCTCCCTTTTATCCTCGCCCAAATGCCCCATAGTTTCCAACACGTCAAACCCGTTTTCCGATAAGGCGGAACAAAGTTCCTCTTCGGAGTATTCGTACTGGCGATGCGTCTCGTCATAGCGGATATATTTTCCGTCCGTATCTTTTGAAAACAGGGAAACTTCCATAGTGACCCCGTCCGTTTCGGGGTGGTTGAAACTGAAATACGTCACGTCGTCGCGATCGTCAACGGAAACAGTATTTGCAATTTTTTCACGGAATTTTCGCGGGGAACTGACGTCGAATAAAAATATTCCACCTTTCACCAGTGCGCCTCGCACGTTTTTGAGTGCCGACGGTAATTTTACCTTGGGAATATAGTTGATACAATCGTTAATCGCCGTTGCAAAATCGAAACGGCAGGGAAGTTTTGTCTTGGTAATATCGCCGAGGATATATTCGCCGCGCACCCCTGCTTTAAAAGCGTTTTCCTGCGCCGCGTCCAGCATTTCGGGCGAAATATCCATGCCCGTCATCGTATAGCCGTGCTTTTGAAAAGCGCGGGTGAACCAACCGCCGCCACAGCCGATATCCAAACCTTTGGAAAGCGGAAACGCAGACAGTTTCATAATTAAATACTGCGACCAGTTTTCATAGCCGCAGTCATCATTGAGATATTCAAACCATTTTGCAAGGTAGCTGTACGCCGTCTTCTTTTCCATAGCAAGAATCCTCTGCAACGATTACGTTGCATTTGTCTGTTTGTAAAGTTGTGAGTGTAATATTTTCGCCTATCGGCGATTGCGCGGTAAACCGCGAAATACGCAACCTTTGGTTGCTTTTCAAAGGTACGGGTCTGCGCGTTCCGCGCACCGCTGCCGCGGAGGCGTTAAGGCGCTGCCTTAACAATCCGCAAGGAACTGAGTTCCTTGACTTCCAGTATGTGGAACGTTTGGTTTCGCCTCGATTGCGCGGTAAACCGCGAAATACGCAACCTTTGGTTGCTTTTCAAAGTACGGGTCTGCGCGTTCCGCGCACCGCTGCCGCGGAGGCGTTAAGGCTCTGCCTTAACAATCCGCAAGGAACTGAGTTCCTTGACTTCCAGTATGTGGAACGTTTGGTTTCGCCTCGATTGCGCGGTAAACCGCGAAATACGCAACCTTTGGTTGCTTTTCAAAGGTACGGGTTTGCGCGTTCCGCGCACCGCTGCCGCGGAGGCGTTAAGGCTCTGCCTTAACAATCCGCAAGGAACTGAGTTCCTTGACTTCCAGTATAGGGATCTTTCAAACGTAGCGCAACGAAGAAATGTGACGTATCTCTGACGTTTTTTTATTCGTCAAGAATTTTGGGTTTCTTCGCTCGCTTCTTCTTGCCCTTGTCACTCTCTTCCTGAAAAGCGCGTTCACGTTCTTCAAACTGCTTGTTGTATTCCACGTAACGAAGATCATTCTTATGTTCTTCGGCATACGTTTCAGTGTCTTCTACAATGCTTTGTTTGCTCTCGCGAAGACGCTTCAAATCCTCACGCGTGAAAGATTGAGGCAGTTCATAAACCTGCAAAGAGTCGTCGATCGGCTTGATCGGACGCGCAACCAGACGGGATTTGCCATGCGACAAAATAACACGCTGGTATTCCAAAGACGCCGCACTGTCGTTACCTGTAATCGTGGACGTACCGTCCTTGTTGTAGATACCTCTGCCCACTTTCGCACCCTGCAGTTTCGGGTTGATGTATTTATCGAATACCCACTGTGCAAAATCCAGCCATACAAGAAGCGCGTAAGCAAACGCAAACAAAATCACGATAATACCTGCGATCATGATCAGGGTCGTTCCGCCAAGCATCAACAGCGCGAACGGCAATAATGCCAACACGCCAAAGAATACCGTCTGGGGCAACGTACCAATCGTCATTAGGAACGAGTTCTTGAGCATGACGCGAAATCCCATGTTGTAGTTTACCCCAAGCGCGATCATCCACAACGTCATCATCGCCGCAAGCGTGATGAACACGTAACTGGTCGCCTGAGAAATGCGCAGCCATACAATCTGCCCTTTCGTTACGGCGCCTGCCGCAATACTGAAATCGGAAAAGCTGATCAGCATTTGTCCGAGGAATAATACCGCACTAAAGAAGAGCGCCGTTTCCAAAGCATTTTTATAGTTGAGCTTTACTCCTCTCCAAAAATCGTTAGTGACAAAGATACCTTCCGTCCAGACCATGTTACGGATAACGTACATACCGCCCGAAAGACCTACCGCCGCCACAAACATCGCGATCATGATCTCCAAATACAGCATAATATTGTTCTGTACGGTCAGCCATTCGGATACCCCCTGCAAAGCAGGCATCGCAGGATATCCTATACCCAGGTTCGCGCCGAACGGATAGATAACCCCGTTGCTTTGCATCAGCAACGAGTTCATGATAATCACAAATAACAACGGGATAAAGAAGACAAAAATCAAAAGATTGACCTTTACAATCTTCCAAAAATTCCCCTTGAAAATATCCCAAAACAGCTGCCAACGGTTGGTCGGCAACGTACTTCTTGCATATTCTTCACTTTTTTCTTTGCCCTCGAGCATTCGGGTAATTAACCCTTTCTTTTGTTGCGCCATTCATAAACTCCAATTGACGTAATTGTCTTTTCGTCTTTTATACCCGTTTTCCATTCCGTTCAAACGAGGACCATATAAAGATAAAGACAAGGTCTTTTCTATTTTACTACAATTTTGTGATTATTTCAAGGAATTTTAGAAAAAAATTGAAATTATTTCCGAGAAATATAAAAAATACCGTTTATTGCGCCTTAAAAAACCTTTGACAATTACACTGCTATGTGCTACAATATATTCGTTAAATAGAGGAGCGGACGAACATCAGTACCGTGCTGCCAGCAGATCTTAGACGGATTCAGCGGTAAGAGCGCGCGCGAAAGGGTATCTCCGCCGAAGCGTAAACTCGTCTTTTTTACGCTGGGCATGCGGGAGAATACCCGTATGACTGTCACCGTCCGTGATGTGCTATTTAGTGTATGCTTTATTGACACTAAACAACAAACAGACGGCATCACCCCGTCTGTTATTTTTTCCTTAAAAGGAGTTTGAGTAAGATATGAAACAATTCAACGTAGGCGTTATCGGCGCTACGGGTATGGTCGGACAAAGATTTATGATGCTTCTTGCCGATCATCCTTGGTTCAACGTAACCGCACTGGCGGCGTCTTCCCGTTCAGCAGGGAAAACCTATCAAGAGGCTGTGGGCGACAAATGGTCCTTCCCCACCCCTATCCCTGAAAAATACCTTTCTATGGTCATTCTCGATGCAGAAAAGGATATGGATAAAATCGCCGCGGCGGTAGATTTCGTCTTCTGCGCCGTCAATATGGATAAAGCAAAGATCCGCGCGCTGGAGGAAGCGTACGCGCAAAAGGAAATCCCCGTGGTTTCCAACAATTCCGCGCACCGTTTCACCCCCGACGTGCCGATGATTATCCCCGAAATCAACGACGGGCATTTGGAAGTTATCGACGCGCAAAAACAGCGTTTGGGAACAAAACGCGGCTTTATCGCCGTCAAATCCAACTGTTCGCTCCAATCCTACGTTCCCCTTTTACACCCCTTGATGAAATACGGTGTGAAAGAGGTGGCGGTATGTACCTATCAGGCAATCTCTGGCGCTGGCAAAACCTTTACGACCATGCCCGAGATCCTCGATAATATCATTCCCTACATCGGCGGTGAAGAGGAAAAGAGCGAAAAAGAACCCCTCAAAATTTGGGGAAAAATCAAAAATGGAGAAATCGTCTCCGCAACTTCGCCCGCAATCACGGCACAGTGCTTGCGTGTACCCGTTTCTGACGGACATACGGCGGCTGTATTCGTCAAATTCGAAAACAAACCCTCGAAAGAGGCAATTCTGTCCGCTTGGGCAGAGTTTAAAGGCGTTCCCCAAGAACTTTCCCTCCCCTCTGCACCTGCACAATTCCTGCAATATTTCGAAGAAGATAACCGTCCGCAAGCAAAGCTTGACCGCATGGCAGGCAACGGCATGAGCGTGACCGTAGGCAGACTTCGTGAGGATAGCGTCTACGATTATAAATTCGTCGGGCTTTCCCACAACACCCTGCGCGGCGCAGCAGGCGGCGCAGTATTGCTCGCGGAATTGCTCGCGGCAAAAGGATACATGGACTAATTTTGAACATTAAAATCTAAATGGAGAATACAATAGATACTATGAAAGGATTTTTTCGCGGTAGCGCAACGGCGCTGATTACTCCGTTCACGGAAACGGGCATCAACTATGAAACGTTGGCAGAACTCATCGAATACCAAATCGAAAACGGCACGGACGCAATCATTTTCCTCGGCACCACGGGCGAACCTTCTACGATGACTTTCGAGGAAGAACACGAGCTCATGGAATTCGCCGTTAAAAAGGTCAACGGACGTGTTAAGACCATCTTTGGCTGCGGCAGCAACAACACCGCAGACGCCGTTATGACCGCAAAAGCGGCAGAAAGTTTCGGCGCGGACGGTTTGCTCGCCGTTACCCCCTATTACAACAAGTGTACGCAGAACGGTTTGGTTGCGTATTATAAAGCAATCTGCGAGGCGGTTTCCATACCCGTAATCGCCTACAATGTGCCTGGCAGAACGGGCGTAGAAATTCAGCCTGCTACCATGGCAAAAATTGCAGAAATCCCCAACATCGCAGGGATTAAGGACGCAGGCGGTAACATGAGCAAAACGATGGAAACCCTCCGCCTTATCCGCGGAAAATGCGATCTGTACTCGGGCGAAGACGCGCTCAATTTCCCCATTCTCGCAGTGGGCGGCGCGGGCGTTATCTCCGTCGTTTCGAACATTGCACCTAAGGCAGTGAAAGAGCTGTGCACGCTGATCGAAAACGGCAACCTTAGCGAAGCGGCGGCGCTCAACGATAAGTTATTGCCTTTGGCAAACGCTTGTTTCGTAGAGGTCAACCCCATTCCCGTCAAGGAAGGTATGAACATCATCGGGTTCAACGCAGGCACTCCCCGCGCGCCGTTGACGAAAATGGAAGATTGCAACCGTGAAAAACTGGTTGCGGCGATCAAAAATTTCGGCATGGAGTGTAAAGCGTAATGAAGACGAGGATCATTCTTTGCGGCGCTTGCGGAAAAATGGGCGGCAACGTTCTCTCTTTATTGCAAGACGATCCGCAGGCAACCGCTGTTTGCGGTGTAGATCTTTTCCCGAGAGAAATCGGTATCCCCGTGTACAAGAGCTTTTCGGAGATTAAAGAAGAAGCGGACGTTATCATTGATTTCTCCTCCCCCATCGGGCTTACCGAACGTTTAGAATACGCAAAGACGCACAACCTAGGCCTCGTGTTAGCTTCCACGGGTTTCTCCGCGGAAGATTTGGAAACGGTGAAAAAATACAGCAGCGAAATCGCGATTTTTAAAACCGCAAACCTCTCCCTCGGGGTCAACCTGATGCAAGCCCTTTGCAAAGCAGCGGCGCAGGTGCTTGGGAATACTTATGACGTGGAAATTATCGAACGTCACCATAACCTGAAAAAGGACGCGCCCAGCGGTACGGCGTTGATGCTTGCTGATACCGTCAACGAAGCATTTGACGGGCAAAAGAAATACGTCAACGGAAGAGATGGTATCGTAGGCGCACGCGAAAAGAGCGAAATCGGTATTCATGCAGTCCGCGGCGGCACGATCGTTGGAGAACACGAAGTGATGTTTGCAGGCGAAGACGAGATCATCACGATCACGCATAGCGCCCGTTCCAAGCGAGTTTTTGCAGTCGGTGCAATCCGCGCAGCGAAGTTTTTACCGCAAAAGCAGGCAGGCATGTACGAGATGAAAGATCTTTTAGCTGAAGAAAATTAAAGCTACTATCGCATTCTTAAATATTCTACTAATATATGTTTTTATAAAAGAGTCATGATTTTATTATCAAAATCATGACTCTTTTAATTTATTAACCTATTAGGAATTTTTATGTTTGGAAAATTCTCCCCAAAAAGCCCCTGCTACTTCTGCGATAAATTTAATAGTTCTTGGTAGTTTCTTTTTATTTATTTCTTGTTTTGTCTTATTCCAAATGTCCTCTTCTCTAATTTTTTCTATAAAATCATAGCCCAATTTTGACAATCCTTGCACCTCAAAGTTACAACTCAAATCTTTGTTTGTTTTTCCAAAAAGACCTGATTCTTCCATGTAGGATAAAGTAGAAAAGCACTCGTCTATATCATACCCTTTTTGGGTCATAGCGAAAGAGATATTATAATACTGCAACGATTTTGCGTTTTCCTCTATATCCATCAAACAATCTCGAATTAACTCCATATTTCTTTTCATATTCCACCTTTCATTTTAACAGTATCAACATTTCGTCTAATCATTTCACTTTCACGATACCATGGTGCGGATGAAGGGACTTGCGCCTTTAGCGGCGCGCCCCGCCCCGACGTTATCAACGTCGGGCTTTGCCGTCAAGCCTACCATTATCCAATTTTCGTAAGGCAAAGCGTTTTGCTCTCGCAAAACGGCTCCCACCCTCTAGTCCCTTCATGCTCGTGCGTATCGAAAAATAGGCGATGCCCTACTTGGGCATCGCCTATTTTTTGGTGCGGATGAAGGGACTTGAAC
>SVIT01000041.1 GCA_015069365.1 Clostridiales bacterium
TGATTTTCAAAAAGCACACTCCAAAAATTATTTTGTTATACAATTATATCATAAATCAAAAAACTAATCAAGCAAATTTACAAAATTATTTAAAATGGCACTATGGCGTGCGCTTGTGTTATGTACGAATAAGCGGATTCTCGCCTCTGGCGAGAGCTTCCTCGCACCGTCAAGTTTACGGAAGAAATACTTCCTCGTACTGCGGACGCTCGTCGCACGAACCGTTGAACACCTCAGCAAATCGAGCGGTCGCTTACCTCCACCACGCAAAAAAAGGACGGCTATTGCCGTCCCTTGCGTGGTGGAGGTAAGCGGATTCGAACCGCTGGCCTCCTCGTTGCGAACGAGGCGCTCTACCAACTGAGCCATACCCCCAAAAGCTTTTTCATTATAGCTCATTTTTTTTACATTGTCAATAATTTTTTTGTATCTTTTCAAAAATTATTTCTTTTTGTTTGGATCTACTTGCACTATACCCCGCTCTATGATATAATTAAGGAAAACAAACGGAGAAATGCTATGACCGAAAAAGAAAAAATGTTCGCAGGTAAAATCTACGACCCGTTCACCGAAGGTATGCCTAAGGAACGCACGATCGCACATAAACTGTGCAACGCCTACAATAAAACAGACGAAACTCAAGCCAAAAAACGCGAGAAAATACTAAAAAAACTCCTCCCCAACAGAGGTAACGGAGTGTATTTGCAAGGCCCTGTCTTTTTCGATTTCGGGACAAATATCACTATGGGTGAAAATAGTTACGCCAACTTCAATTTTACCGTTCTCGACGAGGGCAAAGTAACCATCGGAGCAAACGTGTTTATCGGACCTAACGTTTCTCTTCTTACCCCTATCCACCCCCTTTGCTGGCAGGACAGAAACGTCTTTTTCAACGAAAAGACGGGCAACGTAACCAACCTCGAACGCGCAGGCGCAATTACCATCGGGGATAACTGCTGGTTGGGCGGAAACGTGACCGTATGCGGCGGCGTTACCATCGGCGAAGGTTGCGTGATCGGGGCTGGTTCTGTCGTTACCCGCGATATTCCCCCTAACAGCCTTGCAGCGGGTGTGCCTTGCAAGGTCATCAGAGAAATCAGCGAAAACGACCGTCTTTCCGCTCATCCTGAATATTTTGCAGACTAAAATTTTAGACAGGCTTTTGCCTGTCTTTTTTCTCGGTTTTTGAAGAAAAAAATAAAGAATTTTATTATTTCACTTGCATTTTTGTTTTTTTTGCATTATAATCTTTGTTGGTGTGTATATGAAAAACTGGATTTTTGATAAAACAATCGTTCTCACGGGCGCTTCGGGCGGTATCGGCAGAGAGCTGACAAAACTTTTCATTACGAAATATCACGCAAACGTCATCGGTATCGGCAGAAACGAAAATAAAATGCTCTCCTTAAAGGAAGAGCTCGGCGAAAACGCCGCACGTTTTTCCTATCGCTTGTTCGACGTTTCCGAAAAAGAGAACTGGGTACGCTTCGCCGCGGAATTGACCGAACAAGGTACTTCTGTCGCCCTGCTCGTCAACAACGCAGGTGCTTTCCCCTCTTTTACCCGTATTGAAAACACCCCCACCGAAACGACGGAACGTATCATGAGGATTAATTATTTTTCTGCTGTTTACGCCGTCAACGCCCTCTCACCCATTCTGGTCGGCGAGAGAAAACACAAACCCGCGATTATCAACGTTGCCTCTTCCGCTGCACTCTGCACCGTGGTTGGGACTGCGGCGTATTCCGCAAGCAAAGCGGCTTTGAAAGGTTTCACCGAAGCCTTGCAAATGGAAGAAAAAGGGAAACGGTACGTTGGTATCGTTTATCCAGGCACAACGAAAACAGACCTTTTCCGCGACGATAAAAACACGGAAAACAGCGCTCTTGATCTCATTGCGATGCCCGCCGCAAAAATGGCGAAAAAGATCGCGAGGAAAATCCTTAGAAAACGTCGACGCGCTGTTGTCGGTTGGGATGCAAAGCTCATGAATCTGACCGCAAAGCTCTCCCCAGTGAAAGGTTTGGGTATCATTCGCTTTGTTATGAAAAAATCGAAATCAAAGGTATTTTCCGAGGTTTTCCCCGAGGAATATACCGCAAATAATAAGGAAGACTAAATAATGAAACCACTTGTTAAAATGACGAAAACGGAGCTTACCGTTTTCTGCTTGATGGCAATATGTTCGGGCTTTATGATCGGGATCGGCGGCGCGGCGTCCTTGCTGGCAAACGCGCTCTACGGCAACGCAGGAAAACTGATCGGTGCAGCCCTGTTCTCACTCGGTATCTTCGCCATTGTCACCTATGAAATGCGTTTATTCACGGGTATGGTTGCTGACATCCCCAGTATGGGACTGAAAAATACTTGGAGACTCCCCGTTTGTTTCTTTGGAAACATCATCGGTGTGGCAATCGTCGCCGTAGTCATTTACTTCTCCCCCGTGTCCGATAAAATCGTGCCCATCGCAAAAGATTTAATCCTTGGGAAACTGAACGCTGAATACTGGCCGATTAAAGTATTCTGCTCTGCGATCCTCTGCGGCGGCTTGATCACACTTTCCGTTTGGTCGGTTAAATATGCGCCCAAAAAAGGACTTAGCCCCACCGTTGGCGTTCTCTTCCCGATTATCGTCTTTGCTTTCTGCGGCTTTGATCACTGTATCGCAAATATGCTGTATTTTTACTACTTGGGAGAATTTTCCTGGCGAGTGATCGGGTATATCCTTTTGGGGGTTCTCGGAAACATTGTCGGCGGTGTTATCCTGCCCCTTATTTCACTCTTGCGCACCTATTCTCAAAATAGAAATAATTCTTGATGAAAAAATTAGGGAACGGTATTCTCCGTTCCCCTTTTTTTATTTATTGCAGAAAAAGTCGGTCGAGTCCGCCGCATCAGGTTTCCTCCCCACCGAAGTATTATCCTGACGGCGGTTTCTAAGTTCAGGAATGGGCGAAGGTGCTACTTGGAAGCGATAATCCGCACCCCGTCTTCTGATAAATTCTTCAATCACACAATGCGAGGGTACAATCCGCACGTCGGGATTGATAACGTCTTGAAAACGGAAGAAATCCGCGTCCTTAGGCAAACTACTCACTTTCACGTAATTCTCTCGTTTCGAAGTGTATTGTACCGTATCGCCAAGGATTTTCCGCACGTAATCAATGTTCTCATGCAAGGAAATAGGCGCGGGGAAATCTCCGCAGGGAATTACCTCCTGCCAATCCTTTCCCTCGTATTTTTTCAAGAGTTCCACCGCCTTATGAAGATGGGATATCTCAATCTCCAAATTCTCTTCCCACAGCCCCTTGATATAGTTGTTCGTTTCCGTCATATAACAGGACCAGTAGAGGTAACACTCGCAATACTCGTGCCACAACAACATTTCCAACCACGTTGCATTAGGATCCATTAAGGACTCGTACTGCGTGACGTGCTCCTCTTCCACCAAGGCAATTTCTTGATACAGCTTTCTGCCCAGATCGCAATTCGCGAAGTTGGTCACGTTCATATAATAGTTCATCGTCTGCTGTTCTGCCGCCGTGATAATCATGGTGGAAAGTACCGTTTGCACGTCGGACGTCTTTGCGTTGATACTGCGCTTCACGTTATCCATCGGATAGCGGTGATGGGAAATCGTCGGTCTACCTGGCATAATCTCCGTGTACCGCCCCACCAACCATTCCGCGGCGATCCCTTGCTGCATTTCCAAGAGATTTGCATATCTGTACAAATGATCAAAGTCTTCCAACAACGCAAAATCCAACGCCGTTTTTACGTCGCAATCCAGCTCCCGCTTCGCAAGCTCCGCCGTCAAATCAACCGCCAGTTGCTCGTAGGCGATCGTGTGTTCGAGAATGCTTTCATTTTCGGGTTTTAACAGCGAGATTTTCAACTGCTGCTGTTTTTCCACGTATCTGGTCAACGCAAGATCCCGACGCAAATCATTGTCGTCTACGTGCCGTGCGAATTGATGCGAAAACCAGTTCGCCTCAAACTCCGTGCCGTTCATTAAGATGATGCGCGTTTTGGTGTACGGGTCTATCTCCCGCTTGTTGTACGGTTTTGGATAAAGCTGTTGCCAGTTTTGTAACGCTTTCTCCACACTTTTCGGTTTCTCTTCAAAAGGGTTCATGGGTATCGTCTCCTTATTTTTCGTTCTATTTATTAGTATTCGCAAAAGGAGATTTTTTGATACTTGAAAGATTTTAGAACTGTGGATATGCGAAAAGCGACCCGTTACACACGAGTCGCTTTTTTTACGTTGTTTGTTTTATACTTCTGCGCCGAAAGGCATCAGCGCGAGCTTTGCGAGTTTGAAACACTGTTTCCCGAAAGGAATACCGATAATGGTTATACACCAAATGATACCTACGATAAGATAGCCAAGCGCGAGCCCAAAACCGCCGAACACCACCCAGATAATGTTTGCGATGGGGTGTTTCCCAAAATCGGAATCAACCGTTTTCCCAAAGGGGAACAACGAGAGTTTCGACATCTTGAAACATTGTTTCCCAAACGGAATACCGATGATTGTAATACACCAAATAATCCCTAAAATCAACCAACACAGCGACGAAAAAAGTCCTGTAAAAATAAACCATAAAACGTTGCCAATAAATTTCATATGATACTACCCTCCTTATTGTAATTTATCTTAACACGTTTTTTAATGCGTGTCAATACCTTTTTGGCATTTGTTTGCAACGGCAATTCCATACATTGCTACGCAATGATTGCAAACCAAGCCTTTCGGCTTGCATAAAAATCGACAAGTTATTTTTTGAAACTTGTCGATTTTTGGCGTTCCCACAGGGTATCTTCGCTTCGCTCAGAGTGTCGGCTACGCCTCGCGCGAACCCTCCCGCCGCTAACTAGCGGCGGGAGGGTTCGCTTGCGTTCGGGATAACAAAAAAACACAAACGGCACACACCGTTTGCGTTTTTTTGGCGTTCCCACAGGGTATCTTCGCTTCGCTCAGAGTGTCGGCTGCGCCTCGCGCGAACCCTCCCGCCGCTAACTTGCGGCGGGAGGGTTCGCTTGCGTTCGGGATAACAAAAAACACAAACGGCACACACCGTTTGCGTTTTTTGGCGTTCCCACAGGGAATCGAACCCCGAACTAGCCCTTAGGAGGGGCTTGTTATATCCGTTTAACTATGAGAACTTTTGCATTTTCTATTATACTCCCTTTTTTTAAAAAAGGCAATCGTTTTGAATTAAACAGCTATATTTTTATTTGATATAAGCCACGCTTATGATTACTATAATGAAAAGTTATTTTATATGCAATTTTTTTCAAATCGCCTAAGTAAAATTTATATTTTTTTATTTTTTGCCACTTAAATCGTTGCTTTCCTTGAAAAAAAGTGCTAATATAGTAGTATCGGTTTTTTCGATTGAACTATTTGTAAAAATCTATTTTTTGGAGATATATAATGACTTACGTCGAAAGAGTATTAGACGATTTAATAAAACGTAACCCTGGTGAAAAAGAATTCCATCAGGCGGCAACAGAAATACTTTTGACCTTGGAACCCGTTATCAACGCGCACCCAGAATATGAAAAAGCGGCACTCTTAGAACGCTTCGTTGAACCTGAACGCACCATTTTGTTCCGTGTGCCTTGGGTAGACGATAATGGAAACGTGCACGTAAACAAAGGCTATCGCGTACAGTTTAACAGCGCAATCGGGCCTTATAAAGGCGGCCTCCGTTTTCACCCCTCGGTCAATTTATCCGTTATCAAATTCCTTGGCTTGGAACAGACTCTGAAAAACAGCCTCACCTCCCTTCCTATCGGCGGGGGAAAAGGCGGTTCCGATTTTGACCCCAAAGGAAAATCTGATCGTGAAATCATGGCGTTTTGTCAAAGTTTTATGACCGAACTCTACCGCCATATCGGGGCGGATACCGACGTTCCTGCGGGCGATATCGGCGTCGGCGCGCGCGAGGTTGGTTATCTTTTCGGTCAATATAAAAGGTTGCGCAACGAACACGTAGGCGTTTTGACCGGGCGCGGCTTATCCTACGGCGGTTCCTTGATCAGAAAAGAAGCCACTGGTTACGGACTCGTTTATATTACCGCAGAAGCTATGCGCTTGCGCGGCGATTCTTTCGAGGGAAAAACCACGATCGTTTCTGGCAGCGGCAACGTTGCCATCTATGCTTGCGAAAAGGCACAGGAACTCGGGGCAAAAGTCGTCGCTATGTACGATTCCAACGGTTACGTCTACGATCCCAACGGAATTCAACTGGACGTGATCAAACAGATCAAAGAGGTTGAACGCGCGCGTATTAAAGAATACGCTGCCAGAGTTCCTGGCTCTACATACGTAGAAGGCTGTAAAGGGATTTGGACGATTCCTTGCGACGTTGCACTCCCTTGCGCTACGCAAAATGAAATCGACGGAGAAAGCGCAGCAGCTCTCGTTGCAAACGGCGTCAAATACGTTGCGGAAGGCGCAAACATGCCCTCCACCCTTGAGGCGATCAGCACGTTCCAAAATGCGGCCAACGTTGTATATCTTCCCGCAAAGGCAGCGAACGCAGGCGGTGTGGCTACCTCTGCACTGGAAATGGCACAGTCCTCTGGCAGACTGTACTGGTCTGCTGAAGAAGTCGACGCAAAGCTGAAAACGATTATGATCAATATCTATCATAATATCGACAGTGCTGCAAAACGTTACGGCTTTGAAGGCAACTACGTAATGGGAGCAAACATTGCAGGCTTTGAAAAGGTTGCCGACGCTATGATGGCACACGGCATTGTCTAATCAAGCTACTAAATTAGGGCAGGTATAACGTACCTGCCCTTTCTTTTTGTGTACTATGCGAGAAATAGGTGTTCTACGTAACATAATACCCATAGACTTACTATGTCACACGCAGTAATTATGTCTGTCATAATACTTATCCTTCTGTTTTATCTTCCGTAATATCCGCTTCTTTCATGGAAATGCCAAGCTTTTCGTATAATTCCGTCTGCTCCGCTCTATCATAACGTTTTACGCTGTATAACACGAAAATCCCCACACTAACGCATACAACCAGCATTGTCAGTGCTGTTCCAAGATCTAAGACAACACCTGCGCCTAAGCCCATTCTTTCAGAAGAATCAAACAATAGGCCGCAGAAGTTATATACACTGTGAATCAATGCGCAGCAAAACAAATTCTTGGTCTTCATTAAGGTAAACGCAAATAAACCGCCCGTCAGCATGGTATAACCAACCTGCAGAAGCGTTCCCATAGAAAAACCGTTGAACAAGTGCGCCGCACCAAAAATCAGTGAAGATACGATAAACGTCTGCCACAATCCTTTCTTATCTTTAGAGAATCTACCAGCCAATACGCTGAAGATAATTCCACGGAATATTAATTCTTCAAACAACCCAACGGATAGACAATATAAGCCAAACAGTATAAAATCTACCGCCTCTTTATGGACCAGCTCCATTTTACCGCTGAAATACGCATAAAATTGAAAGTTATCTATTGCAATAATCAGGCACGGGATTAAATATAATAGCTGTTGAGGTTTTCCAAATAAACGAATACCAAGGCGATGGAGCAGCAATCCTGCCGCAACCGCACCACAAGTCTGTTGTATGAATTTTGACAGCAATTTGTTACGCAATTCGTCGCTTAAATAAGATATTCGCACAAAATCAAGGAGCAACGTAATCGCGCATAATATCAAAATTAGAGTGATTTCCACTGCGTTGCATATCTTTTTCTTGTCCATAGAAACTTGCACCGTTTTACCCCTTTCTAGCCTTATTTTCCCTTATATTATAACATATTTGACGTGAATATGCAAGGATTTGTATTGTTCACTGTAACAAAAAACAGCCTATCCGAAAGGATAAGCTGCTTTTTAATAATTTGCTTAAATTATTTGATGATCTTAGCGATAACACCAGAACCAACCGTTCTGCCGCCTTCACGGATAGCGAAACGAAGGCCTTCTTCCAAAGCAACGGGCTTGATAAGAACAACTTTCATTTCGATGTTGTCGCCAGGCATAACCATTTCTACGCCTTCAGGAAGTTCGATCATACCGGTAACGTCCGTCGTACGAACGAAGAACTGAGGTCTGTAGTGGTTGAAGAATGCCGTATGACGGCCACCTTCATCTTTCGTCAAAACGTAAACCTGAGCAAGGAATTCCGTACCAGTAGCAACCGTACCGGGTTTAGCGATAACCTGACCCTTCTGGATATCCGTTCTGTTGATACCACGAAGCAACGCACCAACGTTGTCACCAGCCTGAGCTTCGTCAAGGAGCTTGTGGAACATTTCGAGACCAGTAATGGTCGTCGTCATGGGCTTTTCGATCAAACCAACGATTTCTGCGGGTTCACCAACGTGAGCAACACCACGTTCGATACGACCAGTAGCAACAGTACCACGACCAGAGATGGTGAATACGTCTTCTACAGGAAGAAGGAAAGGTTTGGAATCTTCACGTGCAGGGGTAGGAATGTAGGAATCTACTGCTTCCATAAGTTCAAGGATGGGCTGAACTGCGGGATCTGCCATGATCTGATCAGCGGGCTTGTCCGAGCTAGCAACTTCGAGAGCCTTCAAAGCGGAACCACGGATGATGGGGGTATCGTCGCCAGGGAAGTCATAGGACGAAAGAAGGTCTCTGATGTCCATATCAACAAGGTCAAGAAGTTCTTCATCATCAACAAGGTCAGTCTTGTTCATGAATACAACAATGTAAGGAACGCCTACCTGACGAGCAAGCAAGATGTGTTCGCGCGTCTGGGGCATGGGACCGTCGGTAGCAGCACAAACAAGGATTGCGCCGTCCATCTGAGCAGCACCGGTAATCATGTTCTTAACGTAGTCAGCGTGCCCCGGGCAGTCAACGTGTGCATAGTGACGGTTGTCCGTCTGATATTCAACGTGTGCGGTATTAATTGTAATACCACGTGCTCTTTCTTCAGGTGCCTTATCGATTTCGTCATATCTCATCTTCTGTGCACCGCCGCGAGCTGCCATAACCATCGTGATAGCTGCGGTCAAAGTCGTCTTACCGTGGTCAACGTGGCCGATCGTACCAATGTTAACGTGGGGTTTGCTTCTGTCAAATTTAGCTTTAGCCATAATAATCCTCCGATTTTCTTATAAATATTTTTTTATTTTTAAAAATGATAACCTATCCGTTGACTCGGACGCAGCTACCTATCATTTTTACAAATGATTTAAACAATATAACTCGTTATCCAACACTGGACAATTCTATTATATCTTAAAATGAGTAAATTATCAAATGTTTGAATGGTGTTTTCTTAAATTTTTTGATAATTTTTCATCGCTACCCCACCTTTGGGGTGGGGTTTGCGCATAAATTATTCTTTCTTACCGCGTTTTTCGACAATATCCTTCGAAATGCTGGAAGGTACTTCGTTGTAGTGGTCGAACTGCATCGTGAATTGACCACGACCCTGCGTTCTGGAACGAAGTTCCGTTGCATAACCGAACATTTCGGACAGAGGGATCTCTGCGTCGATAATCTTCGCGCCGTTTCTGTCGTCCGTACCAAGAATCGTACCGCGACGGCCGGAAACGTTACCCATAAGGTCACCAAAGTAATCTTCAGGGGTGATGATCTGAACCTTCATGATCGGTTCAAGCAATACGGGGTTAGCCTTTGCCATACCGTTCTTGAAGCCCATCGAACCTGCGATCTTGAACGCCATTTCGGACGAGTCGACTTCGTGATACGAACCGTCGTATACGACAACCTTAAAGTCAACCATTTCGTAGCCTGCAAGGAAACCGTTCTTCGCTGCTTCCTGGATACCTTTGTCGATTGCAGGGATATATTCTTTCGGAATCGAACCACCAACGGTTTCGTCCTCAAATGCATAACCTGCACCGGGTTCCTGAGGAATAAGACGAAGTTTACAGTGACCGTACTGACCTTTACCACCCGACTGACGCTTGTACATACCTTCTGCTTCCACTTCTTTGCGGAAGGTTTCTCTGTATGCAACCTGAGGAGCACCGACGTTTGCTTCAACCTTGAATTCTCTCAAAAGTCTGTCAACAATAATATCAAGGTGTAACTCACCCATACCTGCGATAATCGTCTGACCTGTTTCTTGATCGGTGTACGTCTTGAACGTGGGGTCTTCTTCTGCAAGTTTGATAAGTGCCATCGTCATCTTTTCCTGACCTGCTTTCGTCTTGGGTTCAAGGGAAAGCTGGATAACGGGTTCGGGGAATACCATCTTTTCAAGGATGATGGGGTGCTTTTCGTCGCACAGCGTATCACCCGTCGTCGTATATTTAAGACCTACGATTGCGCAGATGTCACCAGAACAAATCTCAGGGATATCCTTTCTTTCGTTGGAGTGCATCTGAACCAAACGGCCAACTCTTTCCTTCTTTTCTTTCGTGGAGTTATACACGTAAGAACCTGCGGAAAGTACACCAGAATAAGCACGGAAATATGCAAGCGAACCTACGAAGGGGTCGGTTGCGATCTTGAATGCAAGACCTGCGAAAGGCTCGTCGTCGGACGTCTTTCTGATTTCCTCTTCTTCCGTATCGGGATTGATACCCTTAACGTGGTCTACGTCCAAAGGACTGGGAAGGAAGCTGATAACTGCGTCGAGAAGGAACTGAACACCTTTGTTCTTATAGGAAGAACCGCAAAGCATAGGGATTGCTTCCATTCTCAAACAACGAGTACGCAAACCTGCAACGATTTCTTCTTCGGTCAAATCCCCTTCTTCAAAGAATTTTTCCATAAGTTCGTCGCTTGCAGAAGCAGCTTCTTCAACGAGTTTTGCTCTGTATTCGTTAGCGAGATCTACCATGTCAGCCGGAATAGGTTCCTTACGGAAATCCTTACCAAGATCGTCATAATAAACCTCTGCTTCCATTTTGATAAGGTCGATAATACCTTTGAACGTATCTTCCTTACCGATGGGAAGTTCAATAGGCACAGGGTTCGCACCAAGTCTTTCACGGATCATCTTTTCAACGCGGAAATAGTCTGCGCCGTTAATGTCCATCTTGTTAACGTATGCGATACGGGGAACTTTGTAGTTGTCAGCCTGTCTCCAAACGGTTTCGGACTGAGGTTCTACGCCGCCCTTTGCGCAGAAGGTCGCAACAGCACCGTCGAGTACGCGAAGGGAACGTTCTACTTCTACCGTGAAGTCAACGTGACCCGGGGTATCGATGATGTTGAAACGGTGGCCTTTCCAAATACAGGTGGTTGCTGCGGAAGTGATCGTGATACCACGTTCTTGTTCCTGCGCCATCCAATCCATGACAGCCGTACCTTCGTGCGTATCACCGATCTTGTGGGTCTTACCCGTGTAGAACAGGATACGTTCCGTCGTCGTGGTTTTACCTGCGTCGATATGCGCCATAATACCAAAGTTTCTGGTATGGAATAAATCGTATTCTCTAGCCATAACTTACCTCTCTCAGAATCTGAAGTGAGCGAATGCTTTGTTCGCTTCAGCCATTCTGTGCGTGTCTTCTTTCTTCTTAACGGAACCGCCGGCATTGTTGTATGCGTCCATCAATTCCGCTGCGAGTCTCTTCGCCATTTCTCTTTCGCTTCTCTTTCTGGTGTTGATTACGATCCAACGGATAGCGAGGGTCTGGCGTCTTTCAGGTCTGATTTCGATAGGAACCTGATAGTTAGCACCACCTACACGGCGAGCTTTAACTTCTACTACAGGCATAACGTTTTCCATTGCCTGCTTGAAAATTTCCATGGGATCCATATTGAGTTTTTCACCCATGATTTTGAATGCTTCGTAAACGATTGTCTGCGCCGTGCCTTTTTTACCGTCAAGCATGATCTGGTTGATGAGCTTGGTAACAACTTTGCTACCATACATAGGATCGGGCAGAACGTCTCTCTTAGGGACATTACCTCTTCTAGGCATAGTTTTTATCCTCCTTTAATAATTTTTGATAAGGGCATTACCCTTCAGTACAGCTATCGCGCTCTCGAACAAGCGAGGTGCGAATCTTCTGCAACTAAGCGTTGCATACTGCCTACTTTTTTTCGGGGCTTTTCGAGCAATATTCCGATTACAAGTAGGTCTTTTGCGTTTTGGTTTTAGTCTTAAAACGCAACCGACTTTCGGGTGTTTTCAGAGTTCCCGTACCTCTTGGAAAGTATTTACTTCCTCTTTTCGTTGCTGTTAATTACTACGTAATTACTTAGGGCGTTTTGCACCGTATTTAGAACGGGACTGCTTACGCTTTGCAACACCGGCGGTATCAAGCGCGCCACGTACGATATGGTAACGTACACCGGGCAAGTCCTTGACACGTCCGCCTCTGATCAATACGGAGCTGTGCTCCTGAAGGTTGTGACCTTCACCGGGAATGTAGACCGTACCTTCCTGCTTGTTCGTAAGACGTACA
>SVIT01000042.1 GCA_015069365.1 Clostridiales bacterium
TTACAATTTAATTACATACGCAGGTGTATCGAAGCGGTCATAACGAGCTAGATTTGAAATCTTGTCTGAGGTCAAACTCCCGGGGGTTCGAATCCCTCCGCCTGCGCCACAGCCTTGGAATTTTGAGCGAATTCCAAGGCTTTTTCTTTGCTTTCATGCGCCGAGTAAATTTCCGATTACTTTCGCGCTTTCCAACTTGCTCGTATGGTCGACGTGACTGTAAATGTTTGCCGTTGTACTCATATCCGAGTGTCCAAGCCAGTCTTGAATCATCTTCATCGGTACTTTGTTGGCAAGGAGTAAGGATGCGCAGGAATGTCGTAAATCGTGGAATCGAATTTTCTTCAATCCGTTTTTGGCAAGAATGACTTTGAAATGCGAACTGATATACTTTGGCGTAAGAATATCCCCGATAGCGTCCACGCAGACGTAGTCGAGATATTTTTTGTTATACGCGCCCCGAAGCAGCTTTCGCATACTTTCTTGTTTCGCCTTTTCTTGCAATAGGATTTCTTTCACTTGCGGAATCAAGGGCAGTGAGCGATAGGACGATTTCGTTTTCATAACGTCGTGTCCTTCGATTCGACCGCCTTCGAGTTTGTTTTCGATAACCTTATGGCGTAAAAACACTTTTAATTTCGGAAAAAATCTTGAAGTTTACGTACATATATGATATACTTATTAAAATCAGTGAAAAAGGTTTGGCTATGGCAAGTACAAAAGTGTATTTAGACTTTTTATTAGGACAGATAAAAGACGTGGATATTACGTACAAAAAAATGATGGGGGAATACCTGCTATACGCGAACGGTGTTTTATTTGGCGGTATTTATGATGATAGATTGCTTATAAAACCCACTGAAAAGACAAAAGCATTATTGCCGAATGCAGAGTACGCTTCCCCGTACGAAGGAGCGAAACCTATGATTTTCTGTGATTTTGTCGACGACAGCGAGGCGTTATCTACATTTGTTAAAAAATTGATTTAAGACCAAAGGGGCGTTATGTCAAAATATCCTATTAAAAAAGAATTTTTTCCGTTAAATCATTTTAAACCGCCGATTAGAAAATGGTTTCTAAAGATAACCGTTCCGTTTATAAAAGCCCCGAGGGCGATTTATAAAGATAAAGCTCTCGAAACGAAACGGTATCACGTTCAAAGCGCCGATGGGGAAAAGATAGGGTGCTTTTTAATCTCGCCTAAGGGGATAGAAGGAAAAACTCCGTGTTTGATCTATATTCACGGCGGCGGTTTTGTGTTGCCTGCGGCGGGGTATCATTACAAGAACGCTATGCAATACGCAAAAGAAATCGGTTGCAAGGTCTGGTTTATCAATTATCGTCTTGCACCCAAGCATTCTCCATCCACTTATTTTGACGATTGTTATTTTGCGACGTGCTATTTATATGACCATGCGGAAGAGTTCGGCATTGACGTGAACAAAATCGGTATCGGCGGGGACAGCGCGGGATCTGCGCTTTCGGTAGGGGTTTGTATGATGGCGAGGGATCGCAATCATCCTATCAAATTTCTCTTCCAAATGTTACCGTATCCTTTTTTGGATATGCGAGGGGATAGCGAGTCCAACAAGCAATTCACGGATACGCCTATATGGAACTCAAAACTTTCAAATAGAGTCCGTAAACTTGTCAAAATTGATAAAAACGATCCGTACTACGTTTATTATTCGCCTGTGGAGATGGAGAATTTTGACGGGCTGCCCCCTGCATACGTGGAAACAGCGGAGTTCGATTGTTTGCACGACGATGGGATTTTATATGCAGAGCTTTTGCAAAAAGCAGGAATATCCGTGACACTGAACGAAACGAAAGGCACGATCCACGGTTTTGACCTCAAGCAGAAAGCGCCGACGACAAAGGTAGCGATTGAGAGAAGAATTCAGTTTATGAAAGACCAGTATGCCAAGTAGGCAATAAAAGGAGAAAAAATATGAGAAAAAATTTAAAAACGAAAGCGTATATGTATCCGTTGCCCGTGTTGATTATCGGCACGTATGACGAAAACGGGGTCCCCGATGCAATGAATGCCGCATGGGGGACGGTTTGTGATACGGCGCAGGTGGCGATCGTATTAAGCGCAGGGCATAAAACGGTGAAAAATCTTTTAAAGACAAAAGGGTTTACCGTTGGGATTGCAGATGCGAAAAACGTTGTACCTGCCGACTACGTAGGGGTGGTTTCTGCAAATAACGTTCCCGATAAACTCGCGAAAACAGGTTGGCGGATTACGAAAAGCGAATTTGTCAACGCGCCGATTATTGAGGATCTTCCGCTTGTGTTAGAATGCAAACTCGTCAGTTATGATACCGACACGGAGATTTGCATTGGCGAAGTGATAAACGTCAGCGCGGACGATCGTATTTTGGACGAAAACGGTAAGATTGATTTAACGAAGTTTGAGCCGATTTGTTATGATTGCGGTGGTCATGGGTACTACAAGTTGGGCGAAAAGGTTGGCGATGCATTCTCCGATGGGTTAAAGTTGAAATAAGGGAAAAATATGATTATCAAATTTGATGAAATAAAAGAGACGGAATTGACGGCGTTTTACGGCGGCAACGGCGCGTTGATTGCGAATATGTTTGTGGACGAGAAGAATAAGATTTTGCGCGGTAAACTCGTACCTGGTGCCACCATTGGCCTGCATAGACACGAACCAAGCTCGGAAATTATCTTCATTTTATCGGGCGAAGGTAAGTCTGTTTGTGACGGGGTAGAAGAAATTCTTTCTGCGGGCGATTGCCATTATTGCCCCAAAGGTAGTGAACATTGTCTTATCAACGTTGGTGAGGAAGATTTATGTTTCTACGCCGTTGTACCTAAACAGTAAGGACGAAATTTTATGGAATACGTATTGATTAGCGGTGCATACGGCGGTATGGGATATGCGACTGCAAAAGAGTTGGCTAGCCAAGGATATACCGTTTTTGCACTCGATAAACAGACAAAGCCCATGGAAGAGAATATTATTCCCATTGAGGTGGACGTCACGAATGCGGAGAGTCTGAAAAACGCGTTTGAGAAAGTGCGAACTGTCACGAACGATCTGTTTGCAATCATTCATTTTGCGGGCGTTTATATGTTGGATTCTTTGATAGAAATTGCGGATGAGGATTTTGACAAAATTTTTAAAATCAATCTCTACGGCGCGTTTTATATCAACAAGATTTTTAAACCGCTGTTAAGGGCTGGGAGCAGGATTGTGATGACAACGAGTGAGCTTGCGCCGCTTGATCCCTTACCCTTTACGGGGATCTATGCCGTTACCAAGAGTGCGTTAGATAAATATGCTTATTCGTTGCGTATGGAATTGCAGCTCCTTGGGATATCCGTATCCGTTCTTCGCGCGGGGGCGGTTTCGACGGGCATGCTTGGCGTATCTACGGATGCGCTCGACCGTTTTTGTGAAAAAACGTCGATATATCAATGCAATGCAACGCGGTTTAGGCGAATCGTGAACAGCGTGGAATCTAAGAGCGTTCCACCTGAAAAAATCGCGATAAAAACGTCGAGGATTTTGCGGAAGAAAAAGCCTAAGTTTATTTACAGCCTCAACAGAAATAAGTTGTTATTACTTTTGAATGCATTGCCAAAGCGCATGCAGTTTTTCGTGATTAAAAAGATATTAAAATAAAAATCAAGGGGGCATGTATGAGATGAACCCTAAAAATCGGTCGGGCGTTGTAACCCGACCTTTTTCATTCCATAGCTAAACACCTTTTTGCGTGCGGTTGCATACGATAGAGTATGAGAATAATTGCTTATGATCGAAACGAGGCGGTTGCTTATGCAAGAAGGTGGGCATTTTTGCGTAATCCCGCGTATTTCAATTTTGATATGTTGGGCGGGGATTGCACAAATTTTGCCTCGCAGTGTCTGTTTGCAGGTGTGGGTGTGATGAATTTTACGCCTGATATCGGGTGGTATTACCGTTCGATCAACGATCGCGCGGCGGCGTGGACGGGCGTGGAATATTTCTATCGTTTTTTGACGGTCAACCAACAAACGCCGATTGGCTCGGGGGTAGGACCGTTTGCGGTCGAGGTAGGGGTAACCGAACTGGAAATCGGGGACTTTATTCAATTCGGGAACGAGACGGGAGATTTTTATCATACGCCTATGGTGGTCGGTTTTGCGGGCGGCGTGCCTTTGCTTGCCGCGCATACGAACGACGCGTTCAATCGCTCGCTTAACAGTTACCGATATGCAAGGATTCGCGGTCTGCATATTCTCGGTGCAAGAGCGCCTTGATTGCGTGCCAGAGCGTTGACATTTACAAGGATTTATGATAAACTGGGAATATGGAAAAGATTGTGAAAAAATTTAAAGAATTGACCTTGGACGAGCTGTATGAAATATTAAAAGTGCGGGCGGAAGTGTTTGTCGTGGAACAAAATTGTCCGTATCAAGACTTAGACGACGTGGATAAAGAAGCGTATCACGTATATATGAAAGAGGATGGGAAGATTGTTGCGTATCTTCGCGTTGTGGACAAGGGAAAACGGTTGGACGAAGTATCCGTTGGGCGTGTAATTTCTTTAAAACGGCGCTGCGGTGTAGGGAGCGAGCTGATGAAAACAGGTCTTCGCGTGGCGAAAGAAAAGTTTGGCGCGGCGGTCGTCAAGGTAGGTGCACAGACGTATGCCAAACCTTTTTACGAAAACGTTGGGTTTCGGCAGGTTTCAGACGAATATATGGAAGACGGTATACCGCATATCTATATGATTTGTAAAAATGAATAAAAAGAAAACCCCGAGGACGGAATTTTCTCCGCCTCGGGGTTCGTTTTATAGGATTTATTCGATATCGAGCTCAGGGGGAACGTCGAGCTCGTCCGATACGTATTTGCCGTTTTTCTTGCGTTGGCGAACACATTCGGAAAGCAAATATTCGATCTGTCCGTTGACCGAACGGAAGTCGTCTTCCGCCCATGCCGCGATTGCATTATATAATTTCGGGGACAAGCGTAAGGGGACTTGTTTCTTTCCGTTTTCGTTCATGATCTCGTACCTGCCTTGGTGGTTTTTGATTTTTTGGCTGCGACTATGCGCCGCAAAATGAATTGTTTAATTAGTATAAACTGCTGGTGTTGACAACGGGCTGTGCGTCGTGGTTGCCGCAAAGTACCACCAAAAGGTTGGAGACCATTGCCGCTTTTCTCTCTTCGTCAAGCTGTACCAGGTTGTTTTGGTTGAGGCGTTCCAATGCCATTTCAACCATGCCGACTGCACCGTCTACGATCATTTTTCTTGCGTCGATGATTGCGGATGCTTGCTGACGTTGCAACATGACTGCTGCGATTTCGGGGGCGTATGCAAGATAGGTGATTCTCGCCTCGATGATTTCAATACCTGCTTCGTTGACGCGGGATTGAATTTCATCGCGGATACGGGAAGCGACTACTTCGCTCGAACCGCGCAAGCTGCCGTCGTCGTCTATACCGTCACCCGTTGTGTCGACGCCAGGTGCAACGTCGTAGGGGTAAATGCGCACGATATTTCTCAGCGCGCTGTCACACTGCAAAGACAAATATTCCTTATAATTATCTACGTTAAATACCGCTTTTGCCGTGTCGACGATACGCCACATAACTGCGATACCGATTTCTACGGGATTACCCAGACAGTCGTTGATCTTCTGACGGTTGTTGTTCAACGTCATAATCTTCAAGGAAAGGCGTTTGTTGGGGATCTCAAAAGAGATATTCAGATCGTTAGAAGACGTAGTTGTCGATTTTTGATGGGAAACGTCACCACTTTGGTTGAGCTTGGTCGTCGCTGCAGGGTTTACAGCTACGCAGAAAGGGTTAATTGAATAAAAACCTTCGCCCTTGATCGTGCCTATGTATTTACCGAACAAGGTCAGTGCCAACGCTTCTTGCGGTTTCAATACGCGCAAACCAACGAGAGGGATCCAACCCACGCAGAGTAAGATAAGCGACGTGACGAATAAAACTGCACCAAGTGTTTCTTTTGTCGATTCAATCAAAACTGCGCCGCAAACAATGCCTGCTACAGCAATGATTTCTACCAAAATACAAAGAAACAAGGTGCGCATGCCGTTCTTTTTATTAGTTAATACGATTTCTTCCATATTTAAAATGCCTCCTATATGGATTTGATATTAAAATGATATCATATATAAAAGGCATTGTCAAGTGTTTTTATAAAAATTGACAAAAGATTTTAGATGAGCGTTTCATATTCGGCGTACAGCGTGTCTAAAAGGGTTTTGATTTCTTCAAGACGGTTGCACTTTTTAGTGAGTAGGGGGAAGTCTGCCGTCACCTCAGGGTCGGACAGCGAAAGGTTGATTTCTGTATCCTCCTCTTCAAGGGCGGATATTTCCGCTTCTATTTTTTTAATACGTTCGCGCTTACGACTGTCGGCGGCGCGTTCTTCCTTACTCCTATAATGGGTCTCTTTTTTGTCAGATTTTGACGAAAGAGAGGGGGTAGGTATGGGTTGAATGTTTTTTTGTGATTCTT
The DNA here is from genome assembly GCA_015069365.1 of Clostridiales bacterium. Classification (GTDB taxonomy): domain Bacteria; phylum Bacillota; class Clostridia; order Christensenellales; family Borkfalkiaceae; genus Scatosoma. The sequence continues at coordinate 6,509 of SVIT01000042.1, forward strand.
TTAATGTGGTTTTATAGGCGGTATATTCTTCATAGTTGCCCGTGAATTCGGTTGTATTTCCCCCCTCTAATTCCAGTATTTTTCCTGCGATTGCACGGATAAAGTATCTGTCGTGGGAAACGAACAGAACGGTACCGTCAAATTCTTTCAGCGCCGTTTCCAGACTTTCTCTTGCGGGAAGGTCGAGGTGGTTGGTCGGCTCGTCGAGGATGAGAAAATTCCCGTTTTCGCATTCGAATACGGCAAGGGCGAGTTTCGCGCGTTCGCCGCCCGAAAGCATGCGTACCTTTTTGTCCATATCTTCCGCAAACAGACCTGCCTGCGCCAAGATATTGCGCACCTTTGTCTGTTCCCAAGTGACGTGTCTGCCCCAAAGCTCTTCCAAAACGGAATTATTTTTATCGAGATTGGCGTTTTCCTGATCATAGCAGGCGAGTTTCACAAACCGCCCGAAACGGATTGCGGGATTTTTGCCGTTGACTAACTCTTTTACGAGGGTGGATTTGCCTGTGCCGTTATCACCGACCACAGCGCACTTTTCTCCGCGCTTTAAGGAGAACGAAGCGCTGCGGAGCAGTTCCTTTTCCCCAGCGCAGAGCCGTAAGGAGTTGACTTCCAAAACGTTTTCGTAAGGCTTGTCCGTATAGCGGAAAGTAAACCGCGGCGGCGTAGGGGGGAGAGTGGGCTTTTCGATTAATTCCATCTTCTCCAAAGCAAGCCGACGGGATTGCGCCATTTTTGTCGTGGAAGCGCGGACGAGGTTTCTGTCCACATATTCTTGCATGTGTGCGCGTTCTTCCTGCTGTTTTTCGTATTCTTTCAAAAGGCGCGCCGTCTTTTCCGCTTTCAATATCTTATACTTGCTGTAATTTCCCTTAAAAGTAGAGAGTTTTTTATTTTCCAGCTCGTAGATTTGAGAGACGATTTTGTCGAGAAAATATCTGTCGTGAGAAACGGTGAGGATTGCGCCCTTATACGAGGCGAGATAATCTTCCAACCAAAACAGCGTCTTCATATCGAGGTGGTTGGTTGGTTCGTCCAAGATTAAAAGCTCGGGGTCTTCCAAAAGCAGGCGGCAGAGTTTTAACCGCGTCTTTTCTCCGCCCGACATGGTGTGGATGACTTGGTCGTAGGTATGCTCAAAACCCATACCGTTGAGGACAGTGCGAATGCGAACCTCAAAATTGTAGCTGTCACGCGCGGCGATTTGCTTGTTTAACGATTCGTACTTAGCGGCAAGAGCGCGGTATTCCGTGCTGTTTTCTTGGGTGATGGAGATACGTTTCTCCGTCTCGCGAAGCGCCTCGATAGCGCGGATATCCGAGGTGAAAATTTCCCGCATTTCGTCGAAGACCGTATTAAACGAGTCATATCCGCCGTTTTGTGCCAAGTAACCGATACGGATACCGTTTTTGCGGAAGAGGGTACCGCCCTCAGGTTCAAGCTCTCCCAACATCAAGCGGATAAGCGTGGTTTTACCTTCGCCGTTGCCCCCGATTAGTCCGATTCGTTCGCCCTCGTTCAAGGAAAAACAGACGTCTTCCAAAAGGGAATCGCCGTTAAAACCGAATTGTAAATTGTCAGCGGACAGTAGCATAAGGCAACCTCATTGAATAGTTTGTTTTGCGTTGACGCAAAATGTGAACGTGGGTAAAGTGGAAAAAAGGTTAAAACAGATACGCCGCTGGGAGGAAGAATTAGCGACTTCTACGCCTGCGCGTGCGGCGAAATTAACGGTTAAAATCGTAAAATGGAAGGGGCAGGTGTTTGATGAATAATCAAAAGTCCCACTCTGGAATATAGGTTTTTCCGCTGGAATCCCGTTCTTGCAGGAAGATATTTTCAATGCCGAGCGAGAATGCCTCTTCTACGACTGTGTTGTATTCTCTTGCGGTGACGGGGCGGGATAATTCTGGCATACCGTCGATTTTTCCAAACGGAGTGTACTGGCTCATGAGACTCAAGTACGCGGTTTTGGGTAAGGCGCGTGAGAACCATTTTAAGAGGGCTTTCGAATCTCCCGTGCAAAGGGGCATGACGAGATGCCTAACAATACAGCCCGACAGCATTTTCCCCTCTTCGCTCATGCGTAAGGGTTTTGCGTTTGCCATAAAGCCGATCGCCTCGCTTGCAACGTCGAAATAATCTTCTTTCCCAAGATAGCGTTTCGAAAGCGCGGGAGAGTAAAATTTTATATCGGGGAGATAGATGTCAACATAAGGGTCGATGCGTTTTAGCGTATCGATTTTTTCATAGCTTCCCGTATTATAGACAACGGGAATATTCGGTCGATAAATGTCAAATGCCCGTACCAGGTACGGAATGAAATGGGACGGAGTGACGAGAGAAACGTTTTCCGCGCCCATATCTTCCAGTTGTTTGAAGATATCAGCCAGCTCGTTTGGAGTGATTTCCTTGCCGCGTTTTGCGCGCGATACTTCATAATTTTGACAAAAGGCGCAACGCAGGTTGCAACCTGAGAAAAAGATAGTGCCGCTCCCGTTTTTAAACGAAATGCAGGGCTCTTCAAAGGGGTGCAGATAATATTTTGCAATCCGCAGACCCGAAACTCCGCATGCTCCTGCGCTGCTTAGACGGTTTGCGCCGCATTCGACGGGGCAAAGTTTGCAATTTTCAAGCTCAGAAAAATTCTCCATACACCTAATTATATCATATATAAATATTTTTTGCAACCCAAAGCGATAGCAGAATAAGTTGACAAAAGCAAAAAAAGGTAGTATAATAAGTTGCCCGAAATGAAAATGGGGTGGAAACGTCCATTTTCATCAGTGGAAACTTTGTCGTAAATCTATCTATGCGGCAATGAACTATGTTAAAAAGAGGATTTTTTACATGAAAAAGTTTTTTACCAGCGAAAGCGTCACGGAAGGGCATCCCGATAAGGTATGCGACAACGTCTCCGACGGACTTTTGGACGCGATTTTAACCATTGACCCTCAGGCGAGGGCGGCAATCGAATGTGCAGCAGCGTTTGATACCTTGCTCATTATGGGTGAAGTAACGACGACGGCGAACGTCGATTATGAAGCGAAGGCACGCGAAATTATTAAGAGTATCGGTTATGATTTCGGCACGTTTGCCTATGATAAATGCAAAATTATGGTGGCGATCCATCAACAGTCTCCCGATATTGCCATGGGCGTCAACGCGTCTTTGGAAAGAAAGACGGAGGGCGGAGACGAGGCGGATCAGCTCGGCGCAGGCGATCAGGGCATGATGTTTGGATACGCTTGCCGTGAAACGAAAGAGTTGATGCCCTTGACGTTATCTTTATCCCATCGCCTTGCAAAGCGTCTTACCGACGTGAGAAAGGAGGGGGTGTTACCCTATCTTCGTCCAGACGGGAAAACGCAAGTGACGGTGGAATACGTAGACGGCGTTGCAAAGCGCGTGGATACCGTAGTCGTTTCTACTCAGCACGACGCGGAAGTTTCTCAGGAACAGATTCGCGCGGATATGAAAAAATATGTAATTGACGAAATCATTCCCGCAAACCTTTTGGATGAAAAGACGAAGATCTATGTCAATCCTACGGGCAGGTTTGAGATCGGTGGACCCGAGGGGGACAGCGGTCTTACGGGCAGAAAGATTATCGTAGATACCTACGGCGGAAGATGCGCGCACGGCGGCGGTGCTTTCTCGGGCAAAGACCCTACGAAAGTGGACAGAAGCGCGGCGTACTATTGCCGTTATATCGCGAAAAACCTTGTTGCGGCAGGCCTTGCTGACGAAGTGGAAATTCAGGTTGCGTACGCAATCGGCGTAGCAAAACCCGTTTCGGTATTCGTTGACAGCCACGGCACGGGCAAAGTAGACGACGAGACCATGGCGGAAATCGTAAAGAAAGAGTTTGATTTGCGTCCGTATGCAATCATTCGCGATCTCGATCTTCGCAAACCCGTCTTCAAGAAAACAGCGGCGTACGGTCATTTTGGATATAAGGGCTTTACGTGGGAGAAAACCGACCGCGTAGACGCATTGAAGAAATATCTTTGATGGTTCAAACAGGAACAAAGCCGAGTGTAAAAACACTCGGCTGATTTTATAAACGTAGGGGGCAGGTGTGCGATGAATGCGCGAGAGTTGGTTTATATAGCGGTGGCTGCGGCACTTGTTTCGGTGTCTGCATGGCTGGCTTTTCCGCTTGGTGGGATCCCGATCACTTTGCAAACGTTGACGATCTGCTTGGCGGCGGCATTGCTTGGTTGGAAACGAGCGGTATTATCCGTGCTTGCCTATCTGGCATTAGGTGGAATCGGGGTTCCCGTCTTTGCAGGTTTTACGGGCGGCGTGGCAAAGTTACTTTCTCCGACGGGAGGATATCTTTTCGGTTTTATGTTGACGGCTTTGTGCGTAGGACTTGCCTCAGAGTATTTGGACGGTAAAAAGACGAAGTATAACGAACTGTGGTTGGGTGTGTTTATGCTGTTGGGAATACTCCTTTGTTATGCTATGGGAACGGTATGGTTTGCCTTGATGGCGTCAGAGGGTAATGCGGTTGGTTTTTGGGGCGCGTTGACGGTTTGCGTTTTGCCCTATCTTCCATTCGATTGTATTAAAATCGTCTTCGCGGTGCTTTTATCAAATAGGTTAAAAAAACATATAAAATGATATAGTTAGGTGCATGACGAGGACGGAAACGGGGGTGCTTATGCCTCTTGTTTTAGTGGTTCTTGGGGGCGGGGAGTACTCTTTGAGAGGAGAAAAGATTGCTGATATATAGATCGTAACTCGGTAAAAAAACCGAGTTTTTTAATTAAATTTCGGTTAGAAAAGGGAGTATATTGGGTATATATAGAATATTAATACTCTTTCGCGCGCGTGAAAGGGATATTTTTTAGAAAAAGAGGGCGAAAACGCTTTCAATTTTTGCGGAAATATTGTACAATATAAGATGTTATAATGCCTCGGTATGGCTATTTGTGAAAAAGTGTATCAGGCAATCAAGAATGTAAAAAATAAAACGATCGGAGTTTTTGTAATGGGATTGATTAAATATTTGATGAGCGGCGACGGCAGACGCAGTCTGAAAAAGCTTAACCAAATGGCGGACGAGGTAGAGAAGTTAGAACCGAAGTACCAGGCGATGGATGACGACACTTTAAAATCGCAAACGGCGATTTTTAAAGAACGTCTTGCAAAAGGGGAGACGTTGGACGACATTCTTTACGATGCGTTCGCTGCCTTGAGAGAAGCTGGGAAGAGAGTACTTGGGATGAGACACTTCCGCGTGCAGATTATCGGCGGTATCTGTTTGCACCAAGGCCGTATTGCGGAAATGCGTACGGGTGAAGGTAAGACCCTTGTTTCCACGTTGCCTGCATATTTGAACGCGCTGTCGGGTAAGAGCGTACACATTGTCACTGTCAACGATTATCTTGCAAAACGTGACGCGGAATGGATGGGTAAAGTCCACAAGTTCATGGGCTTGACCGTCGGTGTTGTCGTACCTGGCATGGAAGACGA
>SVIT01000043.1 GCA_015069365.1 Clostridiales bacterium
TTGACCGACAGCTCGACGATTCGCGACGTCATTCTCTTCCCTACGATGAAACCGAAAAAATAATAAAAACAGCGCCGAGCGTTCGCCCTTTGGATAAGGCGCGAAAACGGCGCTTTTTTCTATAAAGACAGTGTCGGTAGGTGTAAATTTATTCACGGAATATACAGTTAAACTCGTACCTGCCCCCTATCTTTTCAATTTTTATAATTGTTTATACAATATCGTGTAAATAATCGGAGAAAAATAATGGATGCAAAAATAACCAAAAAAAGACTGAGCCATCTGCTCTCTTACGACTGGCTGAAGATCGTGGGACTTATCGCTGCGGCGATCATTGTCTGGACGTTGATTTTTACCATGACGGCGACGAGAATTACCCCGGCGCAGCAGTTCACCGTGCTCAATTATAACGGAAACGTTAGTCTTACGAGAACAAAATTTTCGAGTATGTTTTCCAAGGCGTATAATGACGGTGTGTTTTCGTACGAGGTATTAGAGACGACGGAGATTGATCTTCCAATGAGTGCCGAATATGCCGGTACGATCATGGAGGCGCGTGTGGCGACCAGCGAGGGAGACGTAATCTTTGTATCAGAAACCGAAAATACAAATTATTCCTACAAAATTGGCGAAGAAACCTATTACGATACCTATCTTCAAAACTTGGTGAGCTCGTACGGTTATCTTTTGTATAACCTTGATCCCCATGCTGACGACAGTTTTTTTGGTGAGATGAAGACCTACGTCAATCGTTATTATCAAAACGGAAACTATGAAACGGGTACTCTGAACAAGGAAAAAGTAGAATCGGATTTCCGCGCGCGTATCATAAAGAACAAAGACAAGCGTTTTAAGAAAGAGACGCAGATTGTTGCAGGTTTAGAAGAAGAGATTAAGCGCATTGAAAAGTATGCGGCTGCGCTGACGGAATTTTACGGATATTTAGACGCAGGCTTGATCGAGTCGACCCAAACTGTTGTCACCAATCATGAAACGGGTGAAACGGTACGCGAGGGAATATTCTCTTTGAATATTTGCCCGAACAAAGACACGATGGGAAAACTGTCCGATTACGTAGGATATTATAAAGAGTACGAGGACGAATCGGGCAACAAGCAGCAGGTTTTGACAGCGGAAAACATGAACGTGGCGTTCTTTAACTTTGAGGACGTGGAAGAAGGCTTCCAGTATGAGAGTCTTCTGTTTGTCAACGCGCTCATTCGCCAAGTGCAAGGCGCATAACCGTCATGAAAACTTTTTTCAAAAACAAGCGAGTCCTTCGGGCTTGTAAGATTTATCAAATGCTTTCTGCGCATGCGCGCGGACGGCATTTCTCTTTTCATACCCCTGGACATAAAGTTGGGGCATGGGATATTACGGAGCTTAGTTATTCGGACAATCTTTCCTGCCCGCGCGGTTGTATCGCCGAGGCGGAAAAAGATATTGCCGATATTCTTGGCGGTAAAAAAAGTTATATCTTAACGGATGGTAGCACTTCGGGGATTTTGTCTATGCTGTACGCGGCAAAGCTGGGCGGCGTGAAGACGGTGGCGGTATGCGAAGGCGCGCATAAGAGTGTGTTTAACGGGTGCGCGGTGCTTGGTTTGACCCCTCTTCTCTATCCTCAAAAAACAGAGAAAAAAATACCGTTCCCCCATACCGTGTACGAGATGAAATCGGGTTTTGCGGAGATTTTGGATGAGGCGGACGCCCTTTTGGTCACCTCGCCGAACTATTACGGTAAGGTAGCGGATTTGAAAGAGCTTCGCGCGTATTGCGACGAAACGGGCAAGGTATTACTCGTCGACGGAGCACACGGCGGACATCTGCATTTTGATAGAAAATTGCATGCAGGCAGTTATGCTGATCTTTGGGTGGACGGCGTGCATAAGAGTTTGCCTGCCCTCACGCAAGGCGCGGTCGTTTCTGCGAGAACGGAAGAGTGGGCGGAAAAATTAGGACAAGCGGTGGACGTTTTTCGTACCACCAGCCCCTCCTATCCCATTATGGCGTCTGTGGAGTATTCGGTGAAATATCCTCGGAACACCGAGTTGGAAAAAATGGTAAAAGAGTGGGCGAAATCCCAGCCGCGTATCATAATCGGCGAAGACTGGACAAAGGTGTGCGCACTGTTTGGCGAAAATGCTTTCCAGGCGGAGAAAGACTCGGAAGAGGCAGGGCTTTATCCCGAATTTTGCGACGGGAACATTGTGATGTTTTATCTTTCTCCTGCGACCAAGAAAAAGGAATTTTTACGGCTGGTGAAATGGGTAAGGGATTTGTTTAAAAAATACCCTTACATAGAAGAAAAAAGCGTTCAACGCATACATACCCCCTTCGTTTTGGATAAAAACATAGAAAAAGAGTGGGTTTTGATAGAGGGATCAACTGGAAAAATATGCGCAGGCGCATGCGGTTTATTCCCCCCTTGCACTCCGTTGTTTTCGGTTGGTGAAAGGATCACGGAAGAAAAAATCGCGTTGCTTAAAAGCGCAAACAACGTTTTCGGTATAAAAGACGGTAAGATTTTGGTAGTAAAAGAATAAGATATATTAGGAGAAAATCATGGCGACGGTAAGAGGAAAATTCGTTACGTTTGAAGGTTGTGACGGTTGTGGGAAAAGCACGCAGTTAAAAATGCTGAGCGAATATTTGACGAAAAACAATATCCCTCATATTTTCACCCGCGAACCTGGCGGCGGGAAAATTTCCGAGGCAATTAGAGAAATTTTGCTCAACGGAAAAAATTCGGAGATGACGGACGAATGTGAGGCGCTCTTATATGCGGCGTCGCGCGTGCAGCATCTTAGCGACCGCGTCGAGCCTGCCCTTGCAGAGGGCAAGCTGGTCATCTGTGACAGATACGTGGATTCTTCGCTCGCATATCAGGCGTACGCACGCGGCTTGGGCAGGGATTTTGTCACGAAGATCAATGCGTTTGCGTTAGAGAAATATCTGCCCGACGTGACGGTGTTCATCGACCTCACGCCCGAGGCTGCTTTTTTGAGAAAGCACGGCGCGGATGAGAATGACCGTTTGGAGCAGGCGGGTATGGCTTTCCACAAGCGTGTGTACGAGGGGTACAAGGCTTTGGCGAAAGAAGAACCCAACCGTGTGATTTGCGTAGACGGGACGAAAACACCAGACGGAGTTTTTGCCGACGTATTGGAGATTTTGAAAAAGTACGGCTGTTTGTAAGAGGTAGCGTATGGGATTTTTAGAAGTACTGCTGATCGGTATCGCGCTGTCGATGGACGCGTGCGCCGTGGGAATGACGAACGGCATGACCGATTCGAAAATGCCCTTTAAACGGGTACTGTTGATCGCGGGATTTTTCGGATTCTTCCAGTTCTTAATGCCCTTGATCGGGTATGGGATTACGGGAATTGTAGCGAATGCATTTTTGGACTCGTTTGAGAAAATATCCGCGTGGATATCCTTTCTGCTCTTGGCGTTTCTGGGCGGTAAGATGCTGTATGAGGGGATTGAGGAATGGATTAAGGAAAGACGGAGAAAAGCGAGTGTTTGTCCTTGTATGCCTGAGGTGGAAAATGTGCAAACGACGGGGGCAGGTACGGATCTATTAGAGAAAACTGCTGAAAAAACGCTGTCTTTTGGAAAGCTTTTAATGCAGGCGATCGCCACCTCGATTGATGCGCTTGCGGTCGGGGTCACGCTGCAGATGGCGGCGATTTCGGAGGCAGGGCTTGCGCTGGGGGCGTTCGGGTCGACAGGACTTATTGGGCTGGTGACGTTGGGGCTTAGTATCGGCGCGGTCTATATTGGCAAAGCGGTCGGAGATAAGTTGGCGGACAAAGCGGAGATCCTGGGTGGCGTGGTGCTCCTTGGTATCGGCTTAAAAATTTTGATTGAGAGTTTTTTATAACGCGATTCGGTAAAATTCGATAAAAACGGCGCACAGATGGAACAAATCTATGTGTTAAGAGTGTGAATGTTTGCTAAATGTTTGGCTTTTCGGCGTGGAAACGCTTGAAAAACCTTTTTTCTTATGGTAAAATGATATTATCGGTAAACAAAAACGGAAAAAGCAGGATTTTTGTGTTTAGGAACCCTGCTAACCGTGTATAAATATGACGAAACGGGCGCATGTGCGTCTATTTAGGAGTAAAGATTTTGAACAAAAAAACAAAAACAATCGTATGGATCGTTGTGTCAGTAATCGCGGTGATTTTGATCGGGATATTGCTCAGCGACGTTATCAATCAAACGACAGAATTAACCTTTAACGAGTTTGTGGCGAAATTAGCGAGCGGCGAGATTACGGAATTATACGTAGACGCGTATAACTGGACGGGCTATACCGTGAACGCAGACGGAAAAATGATCGCGGGATATACTACGGTCGCGCCCAGTGTCTATGATTATGCGTCTTTTCAATCTTTAATGGAAAGCCTTGGCGGCGTGTCGTTCAGCATTGAATTTTCCGATCCCAACGAAGGCAGTATTTGGTCCAGTCTCTTCCCTATTTTCGGGGTAGTGTTGGTTTCGCTGATCTTTTTCTTTATTATGCGCAATGCGTCGGGCGCAGGCAATGCCGCAATGAACATCGGCAAATCCAAAGCACAGATGCAGAGCAACCTCAAGGTTCGTTTCTCGGACGTTGCAGGTGCGGAAGAAGAAAAGGAAGAGCTTCGCGAAGTGGTCGAATTTCTCAAAGCGCCCAAAAAGTTCTCCAACCTTGGTGCGCGTATTCCCTCGGGCGTATTGCTCGTAGGCCCTCCGGGAACGGGTAAAACACTGTTTGCAAAAGCAGTTGCCGGTGAGGCGGGCGTGCCCTTCTTCTCGGTGTCTGGTTCGGATTTCGTAGAAATGTACGTCGGTGTCGGCGCAAAACGTGTCCGTGACCTTTTCGATATGGCGAAGAAGAATCAGCCTTGTATTATTTTCGTAGACGAAATCGACGCAGTGGGCAGACGCAGAGGTGCAGGTCTTGGCGGCGGTCACGATGAACGCGAACAGACCTTGAACCAGATTCTTGTCCAAATGGACGGTTTTGAAAGCAACGAAGGCATTATCGTCATGGCGGCAACCAACCGCGCGGATATTCTCGATCCCGCGTTGCTTCGTCCTGGCAGATTTGATAGACAAATCAACGTGAACCTTCCCGACGTGAAGGGACGTGAACAGATCTTGAAAGTGCATGCACGTAACAAGCCAATGGATCCTGACGTCAACTTTAAGACGGTGGCGCGTATCACGGCAGGCTTCTCGGGCGCAGACCTTGCGAACCTTCTTAACGAAGCGGCGATTTTGGCGGCGCGCGCAGGAAAGAGCACCATCGGCAACCTCGAACTGTACGACGGTATCAACAAAGTGTTGATGGGGCCTCAGAAGAAGAGCCGCGTAGTGACTGAATCCGATAAACGCTGCACGGCGTACCACGAAGCAGGCCACGCTGTTCTTGCATGTCTTTGCAAGCATTGCGATCCTGTCCATGAGGTTTCCATTATTCCTCGCGGCAGAGCGGCGGGCTATACTATGACCAGACCTGAAACGGACGATAACGACGTTTCGTACAATAAACTCATTGACAATATTTGTATGTCGCTCGGCGGCAGAGTCGCGGAAGAGCTGGTGATTCAGGATATTACCACGGGCGCAAGCGCAGATCTTCAGCACGTATCGGAAATTGCGCGTCGCATGGTAACGCAGTGGGGTATGAGCGAGAAACTCGGTCTTGTTGCGTACGATTCCGACCAGCCCGTCTTCATGGGTATGGAATACGGCAACCAGAGCCGCGGCGGTTATTCTCAGGAAACGGCGGCGACGATTGATTCGGAAATCCGTCGCTTGATCTCCGAAGCGCATGAAAGAGCAGTAAAACTCTTAAAGGAAAACCGTTCCATCCTTGACAACATGTCCCGTGTGTTGGTGGAAAAGGAAACCATCTACACCGAAGAGGTTGCGATGCTCATGAAAGGCGCAAGCTATCAAGAGGTAATTGATTCGATGGACGGCAAGGAAGAAAAGCATAAGGCGAACCCTTTTGCGAATATGACGACGCCCTCTAAGGAACATCTTGTAGAGGAAAACGCGGACTCCGCATCGACGGAAGAAACGGTTGAGGCGAAAACCGCAGAGGAAACCGAATCGAAAGGGACGGAAGAAACTTCGGGCGAAAACAACGAATAAAAAATACGGAGCCGTGTTTAACGGCTCCGTTTTGGTCAAAAAATATCTGGGGAGTGTTGGGGAATGAAACGGATAAAACGCAAAAAGGCGTTCGACGTGGAATACGAGAAAAAAGCGATTCGTTTGGCGCAGATAGAAACGGAAACGAGCACGGAAGACTGGGATAAGAAGGAGCTTCGCACGCGTGCGGCGTATTTTCTTTTGAACGGCATCCCCGAATTTTCCGTCAACCAAACGGACGATGGGAAATATCGTCTGTTGGCGGCAGAGAAAGACTTTCACGCAGCGGTATCGATGGGTGCGACGGAATTTGAGGTGCGCGTATATTCCTTTACCGAGAAAAACGCGGAGACGTTTTCCTTGATTGAAAAGTTGAAAGCGGAAAACTTGGGCGCGATGGAAGAGGCGTATCTTATGAAACGGTTGGTGAAAGAATATTCCTTCACGCAGGACGACGTAGCGGCGTTAATTGGAAGATCAAGACCCGCGGTTGCAAACACTCTGCGTCTTTTGACCTTATCTCCCGAAGTGGTGGGTTTAGTGGAGAGCGGCAGGCTGTCGGCAGGGCATGCGCGTACTTTGGTCCGCGTACCGCAGAGCCAGCAGTATGCGTTTGCGGAAGAAGCGTTAAAGCGCGGATATTCCGTCCGTGAAATGGAACGCGCGGTCAAGGCGTTTTTGACTCCGCCCGAGGTATTACAACAGGAAAAGGACGCGAAGGCGGCGGCGAAAAGCGCGGAGTTGAAAGCTTTTGTCGAGCGTATGCGCAGCGTCTTCAGGACGAAAGTTTCCCTGATTGGAAACGACAAAAAAGGGAGAATTTATATAGATTATTATTCCCCCGAAGACCTCTATCGTTTTGAAGAATTCTTGGATATGATCGAGAGTTTTGATAGAGACTAATCTTAAAAAACAAAAGCGCCCGTAAAGGGCGCTTTTATGTTGCAAAATTATAAAAATTGAAAAACGAGGCACCCATGTACGGGTTTATTGCCAAAATTAGGTTAAAATATCATCAAAGCTTTCTTTAAAAATTTCGCATAGTTTTGATAGCATTGTAAAGCTTGGTTCGCAAATGCCGTTTTCCCATGCGCTTATCGTGCGTTGATCAACGTCTACCATTTTTGCAAGATCTTTCTGTGTAAGCTTTGCGATGGTCCGCAATGATTTTAAATTTTCCGAAAATCTTATTTTTTTCATATCTAAATATTACCAAAAAACTTGGTAATATACTTGACATACCAAAAAAATTAGTATATAATGGAAGAAAAAGGTTAAGGAGACTGGAATTATGGCAAGCAAAACCAAAAACAAGAGTGTGATTAAAGCTAGAAAAAGTGGCTGGAGCGCATTCTCTCTTTGGAATACCTTTCTTTTCATGATTTTGTTGCCTGCAATGTTGCTGTACATTGCGATAGGTGATTTTAACGCTTATAAAAAGGGTTTTGACAATCATCTTAGTAGCTTGCAAATGAGCTATGACGAATACAAAGAAGCGGTTTATGACAGAAAAATTCCCTCTGTTGTCAGCGCGCCTATCGGCAAATTAAAGGCTGTATTGGATATTGCGCAGGACGACTATGAGGAATTGAAGGTGTCGGAATCGGTTTCTGCAAAAGCTGCTAGTATTGATTTCACGGGAGAAGAATATGACGCGGCAATTGCGAACGGTACCTTCTTTAAAGATTTGAATGCGTATATTACCGAGTTGGAAGCTTTCCTTGCGCAGCCGAGCGCTGACAAGAAGGTTTCTGCAGAAATGTACGTATCGGGATATTTAGGGAACCTTAATGGAGAGGTTGTTACCGCTAAGTCTGGGTTTAACAGCATTAAAAACAATTTTGAAACGACCAGTGAAACATTTATTAAAGGTGTAACGATTGACTCTAATAAGGCACCTAAGAAACCCAACGTTGCTACTCCCGAGTTTTATGACCCGAACAATAATGTGGTTTCGTTTAAAGAAAGCTTGTCCAATCTCAAAGCAACGACGGATAGCGAGTGTGTTGAAAAGCAACCTGCCGCAGGTCTGAAAACGGCGATAGAAGAGCTTATTGCAACCTATGACTTCGTGGACGAGGACGAAATTGCAGCGGAAAAACTGTATGAAGCAATGTTGTTGCTTTCGGGACAAATCACGTCCTTTAAGACTGCAAACAAGACGAAAAAAGGCGTTGTGTTGACGGCTGTCAACAACCTTAAAACGGGTTCAAGCGAAGTAAATAACGTTTCTTCTCAATTTAGTTCCCTTCGTTCTGGAATCACCTCGAAGCTCAACACACTTAACAGCAGACTGTCTACGCTTAAAACGGATGCGAAAAAAGTGTATGATGAGATGAAACCTGCGTATGACATCTTGGATGAAATGGCGTCCATCGTCTTTACGGAAGAAGATTATAATAATTCCGTTGCCGCAGGAACGCTTGTAAACGACTTGAAGGATTATGCGCATGATTGGGTAGTGCTTGCCTCTAATCAGGTTCAGACTTTCGGTTGTTCGTTATGTACGGATAAAGCATGTTCAACGTGTAAGGCAAACGTAACTGTTCTTCATTATGTAAATCCTATGTATACGGGTGCGACGAAAGCCTATGAAGCTGCTGCAGCTAAGAAAGTTGTTATTGACTTTGTATGGGATTCGTTCACTGAAAAATTCAACAAAACGGAAGAAGATCAAAAGAAAGCTTATGACTCCGCGTCTAGCGCAGGTACCCTTATTGGTTTGATGAGAAACGAGTATGTTGCAAACTTGAACTCGTTTATGGAAAAGACGGAAGACGTAACACTGGATAGTCTCGTTACTCTTTTGACTTCGTTGAGAACCAAGGTTGATAATTACACGAAGAGTATTGACAACACTGAAAAATTGCTGAATGACCACCGTTTTGAATTGAACGTTCAGGTTAAAGCGCTCAAAGAATCGTTGTCTTTGTTGGAAGAATATAAGAGCGAAGCAAATATTTTTAATACTGTTGAGGCATGTGCAAGAGAAGGCTATGCACAGCTGAAGTCGGCAAACTACTACGGAAACCTTATTTACACCGATTTGTACGTTCCCTCTAACAGTGCAGACGTTCATCAGTATATCAACGACTTAGCAGAAAACATCAAGAATTGTGAAACGAAATTCGTTAACGGTGAATACGATGAAGAAATCGTATACACGGGAGGCTCCGCTGCACCGATCAGCATTGCGAAAGCACTGGTTATCGAAAACGGAAAGAGCCTGGACGAAATCGCCAACATCGCGAACCTTTGCATGTATGCAGCGATTGCGCTTATCGTATTGACGTTGTTGACTATAATCGTTAAGTTGGGTTGCGTGAAGAGAAGTATCGTACATACGATTGACAGAAATAGACTTATCACCAAGGATTGTCGCGTTAGAGGTAACGTGGAAGAAATCCGTAAACTTAATTTCAACCCTGGTATGTCCGTAACGATTAAATGGACGAGAAAAGGTAAATTCTTCAACTACGGCGACGTCGTCTTGTCGTTGGGTGCTGGTGAAGCGGGTGAAATCGTAATGCGCGATATTAAGAGACCTCGTAAAGTGAAGCAACAGATTTCGGCTATGATTCAAAGAAATTGTGTTCCTAGCACAACGTTGAATTCTCTTTCTGTTCCTATCACCGTAAGCACGGTTGTTAAATAAGAACCATAAAAGCGTCTTGGCGAAAACCAAGACGCTTTTCTCTTAATGTAAAAATCGGAAAGCCAATGCGGCTCTCCGATTTTTTGTTTGTCAATCGTGTTATTTTGCAAGGATAAGATGTCCTTTGAGCAATAAATACACAAAGTCGATTGCGCCAAGGAACCAACCCCAACCAATGAGTAAGAATACGAGGAAGATAACGATGTGTTCAACACTCTTCGTTCTCAACATAACCGACAATCTTACAAGACATTCCACAATCCAGTTAACGCCGGGAATCAGCAAAAGGATCGCTTTAACAAGGGTGGACTGGCTGTTAAACCATTTATCGAAACTCATAGTACGCCTCCTATGGTAATTTTAAGGCTTTCACCTTCTATGATATTATACAACCAAGAGATATATTTTGTCAATCCTTTTTGAATTTTTCTTGCAGAGGAGGATGAAATTTTTTAATTTTGCCCAGTTTCGTCCTCGTCTTTTTTGTCGATTTCTGTCTTTTCAGCAGGCTCAAAAAAGGTGGGTGATTTGGAATCGTTGGCGCTTTCTTTCTTTTCCTGCTCCTGCTTGAAGATCAGCATCAACAAAAAGAACAATAACGCGCCCAAACCCATAACGACCGCCCAGATATAATGCAGCATCGCCCCTAAAGGCAGAGCGAGCCCCAAACAGATCGCCGACAGTATAGTAAAAAACACTCTCAATTTTAAAAACATGCTATACTCCGTATTTGCGGTTAAAAAACCGCCCCTATATATTATATATAATATTGTACACGCGCGCGCGCGAAAAGTCAAGAAAATCGCCTTGACAATTTGTCGTTTAAAGAGTATAATTGATTGCGTAGCTCGTTTTACAGGCAGAGAGGTTGGTATGGAAAAATGGATAAAAATCGATCCGCATGTGCATTCTAAAGGGGTCAGTCTTTGCAGTAAATTAACCTGCGAGGAGATTATTGATAGCAAGCGCGCACTCGGTTATGACGGCGCGGTGTTGACGAACCACTGTCAGCGGTGGTATTATCCCGCTGAGGAGCATAAATATTTTATCGAAAGAGTGATCGAGGAATTTTCTCGCGGAAAAGCATACGCCGATAAAGTGGGCTTTCGTTGGTATTTGGGGCTTGAGGTTTCGTTAGACGAACCGCATTATGCCGATTGGCTGTTGTATGGGGCGACCGAGGAGTTCTTACGCGCAACCCCTTGTCTTTACAATCTTTCGCAAAAGGAACTGTTCGACCTTTGTGAAGAATGGGGGATTGTGCTGATTCAGGCGCACCCGTTCCGACAAAGCCCCTGCGATCCAAGATATATGCACGGAGTAGAGCGAAACTGTTCTTCGGGGGATTTGGATAAAACGGAGCTCGTGGAAGAGTTCGCAAAAAAGCACGGTCTGCTCGTGACCTGCGGGACGGATTATCATTTTACGGAGAATAACTATTTTGGCGGTATTTTTGTCCCTGAGAGCTGTACGACTGCGAAAGAGCTTGCCGAATATATCCGCCGCGTTGGAGAAGTGACGGTGTTTGCAAACGAGGAAAAAACCACCTACAAAACCGAAGTTTTCTCAGGAAAATAAAGGACTGGAAAATTTTTGTCGATTTTTGAAAAAACCAAGAAAAAACGTTTGACAATTATAAAAATAAGTGATAATATAGACAAGCTGCGAACGGCGGAGACGGAAAAAAAGTCGAGTGAAAAATTTTTTAAAAAACTTTAAAAAAGTGCAAAAAATTGCTTGACAAAGGAAAGCGGTATATGGTATTATATACAAGCTGTCGCCGCGGAAGTGGT
>SVIT01000044.1 GCA_015069365.1 Clostridiales bacterium
TACTTATGTGAAGACTGGTTACAATGTAACTTGGCCTGCTTATGAGCTCGTTGTTGATGGTGTTACCGTAACGGCTATCGAAACGGCTAAAACCTATACTGTTACCTATAATGCTAATGGTGGTTCTGCAGTACAATCTGGTACGCTTACCTATGATGCATATGTAACGGCAACAACGGAAAGAACAGGTTACACGTTTGCAGGTTGGTTGTATGACGATAAGATTTATGATGCAGAGCACGCATGGGATGTTGATGCAGCTAGATCAGTTGAATTGACGGCACAGTGGACACTTAATACCTACACGTTCAAATATGTTGACAATATGGGCAATGTAATTGCACCTGACGTTTCGTATAATGTTGAAATGACGAATTATGCACATCCTAATGTAGCAAAAGCTGGTTATACTGGTAGCTGGGATAAGCAGGTTGATGATATAACGTTTGGTGAAAATAATACTGAATATACGTTCACATATACCTATCAAGCTCTTCCGTATAACGTAACCTTCACGGTAGACGGCGAAGCGTATGGTGAAGTAACGGAGGTCGTATTCGGTCAAGCGTTAACGTTGCCTACGCAACCCACCAAGGCTGGTTATAACTTTATTGCTTGGGTAGACGCTAACAACGTGGCGGTTGATGTCAATGCATGGAATATTGCTAGTGATACAACGTTGAAACCCAATTGGTCTGCTCATACCTATAATATTGTAGTTATCGACAATAACGAAAACACCTTGCAGGAAACCTACCAGTGGACTGTTGGAACCAGCTTTGCGCTTCCTACCAATGTGGATAAGGTTGGTTACACTGGCGATTGGAATTATGATGAAATGAGCGAAGCTCTGTATGGCGAAAACGGTAAGACAATCACGTTTATCTATACATACACCGCGAAGAGCTATACCGTTACGTTGAATGCTGACGGCGGTACGGTTGCAAGCACTACGATTACAGTAACGTATGATGGTGCTGTGCCTGCGCTTCCTACTCCTGAAAAAGAAGGATATACCTTCAAGGGTTGGTACTATGAAACTACCAAGATTGAGGAAGGTGCAACGTGGACGTATGATAACGAAGAGGCAACCTTAAAGGCTGTTTGGGAACAAGTCGTTTCCGAAGACGAATGGACCAACAACTACTAAGATTTAGTGCAAAGACTTCCCTGCGATTCCGCAGGGAAGTTTTCCCTTTTAGACTGAACCAATGAAAAACTTTCAAGAAAATAGGACATTTGGTATTTTACTAATCACACTCATATACGTCGGCGCGGCAGCGGTTGGGATAGGCTCGTATATGCTTTTACCGTTCGCCTTTTGGCTGAAACTTTTACTTGCAGACGTTTTTGCGACGGTATTTGTATTCCTCTTCAGCGTACTATTAAGGAACGCGTCTGTCTACGATCCGTACTGGAGCGTGCAACCGATCGTGATTATTTTGGCATTTTTGATTTCCAAAGGTTGGACTTTGATGGGCGGTTTATTATTCGGTGCGGTGCTCTTTTGGGGGATCCGATTAACCGTCAACTGGGCGTATACCTTTTACGGCTTTGGTTATCAAGACTGGCGTTATACGATGTTAAAAGAAAAAACAGGCAAATTTTATCCAATTATCAACTTTATCGGTATCCATATGGTACCGACGTTGGTCGTTTACGGTTGCATTTTGCCTGCAGTTTTCGTAGTATATTATAAGGCGGCTTTCCGTCCGTTAAGTCTGCTTTTCACAGCAATTTCCGTGGGAGCGGCTGTTTTACAGCTCATCGCGGATATTCAAATGCACGCTTTCCGAGCAAAGAAAAAGGCGGGAAAGGCAAGCGGTTTTATTCGTGAGGGATTGTGGAAATATTCCCGCCATCCCAACTATCTCGGGGAAATTCTGATGTGGTGGGGTGTAGGTTTGACGTCGGTTTGCGTCATGCCGCAGGCATGGTATTTGCTCGCAGGCGCGCTCGCGAACACGTTACTCTTTTTCTGCGTCAGTATTCCTATGGCAGACGGAAGAATGTCGCAAAGAGCAGGGTTTGCAGAATATAAAGCCCAGACCCGCATGTTGTTGCCCATTAAAACGTGAATAAAAAGATAAAGGCGGTATAAACGTTGGATTTTTTCCATCTTAACAAGTACAAAGAGACGAACCGTATCGAGGCGAAACGCGCAACGGGAGGGCTTCCGCGCAGTATTTGGGAGACGTACTCGGCGTTTGCGAACTCGGACGGGGGAGTAATTCTGCTCGGCGTGGCGGAGCGTAAAAAGGATAAAACACTTTATCCTGTGACTTTGCCTGATCCGTGGCGCTTGATAGCGCAGTTTTGGGAGATGATCAATGATCCGCGCATTGTCAATAAAAACATCTTGAAGAAATCCGACATAACTGTGGAAGAGGTGGACGGAAAAGAGATCGTCGTTATCAACGTACCGAAAGCAAAACCCGAAGATAAACCCATCTATATCGGCGGAAACGTCAAAACGGGCGCATATTATCGTCGGGACGACGGGGATATATTATTATCCAGCCGTAACCGACCGAAAACTGAATAACAAAAACCCCGCTTGCTTCAAGCAAACGGGGTTAATTTTTAGCTTACTTTAGCCAACGATAAGATTTACCAAACGGCCTTTAACAATGATACATTTCTTAATGGATTTTCCTTCGATAGCCTGCGCGATTTCAGGATAAGCGCACACAGTGTCGCGGATATCGTCGTCGGACAGTCCTTCGGGGATCATGATTTTCGCCTTAATTTTACTGTTGACCTGTACAGCGTATTCTGTTTCGTCTTTAACGAGTGCTTTCTCGTCTACAAGAGGATAGCTTTCTTCAAAGACAGAATCTTTATTTCCATAGATTTCCCACAATTCTTCAGCAAAATGAGGGGTAAACGGCGCGATCATACGGATAAGGTCGAGAATGCAGGACTTATAGAACGTAACGTTCTTATCTGTGGTTTCCGCATCATATTTCTGTAATGCGTTCACGTATTCCATAAGGCGAGCAACGGAGGTATTGAATGAGAATTCTTCCACGTCGCGCGTAATACATTTAATCGCATAATTCTTCGCATAGTTGAGGTTCTTTTCTGCACTGGTCATATTCTCGTGACCGCCCGAAAGTTCCAAGGACTTGCGAACAAGACGTTCGATTCTGTCTGCAAATTTTGCGACCGATTTAATACCGTCGTCACTCCAAGGGCCACCTTCCGTGTAGCTGAAACCGAACATCAAATACAGGCGGAACATGTCCGAACCGTATTCGCTGATATAGGTATCAGGGGAAACGACGTTGCCGTGGGATTTGGACATACGATTGCCGTCAGGACCGAGAATGATACCCTGGTGGACAAGACGCTTGAACGGTTCGCTGAAGCTGAGGTAGCCCATATCGCGCAATGCTTTCGTGATGAAACGCGCATACAAAAGGTGCATACAAGCGTGTTCCGAACCGCCTACGTAAACGTCTACGGGCAACATTTTATCTGCGATTTCTTTGGAGAATGCCTGCTTATCATTGTTTACTTCGGGATAACGGAGATAATACCAGCTGGAGCAAACGAACGTGTCCAACGTATCGGGATCTCTCGAGGCTTTTCCGCCGCACTTCGGGCAGGAACATTTCATAAAGCCCTTATGCGATGCAAGAGGGGATTTTCCTGTAGGGCGGAACTCTACGTCGTAAGGAAGCTTAACGGGCAAGTCCTTTTCGGGAACGGGTACCGTACCGCACTTCTCACAGTGAATCATAGGGATAGGAGCGCCCCAGTAACGTTGACGGGATACCGACCAGTCACGGAGACGGTAATTTACCTTTTTACCGCCTTTACCGATCTTGGTAAGGTGTACTGCGATCGCGTCGCGTGCTTCGTCGCCAGACAAACCATTAAACACGCCGCTGTTGACGAGAATACCGTCTTCGCAATAGGGGAGAATGGTCTCTCCGCCTCTCTTTTGAATAACTTGGGTTACGGGCAAGCCGTATTTTTTAGCAAAAGCATAGTCGCGTTCGTCATGAGCAGCAACCGCCATAACCGCGCCCGTACCGTAGGAGAATAATACGTAATCTGCAAGGTAGATGGGCAGTTTTTTACCAGTTAAAGGATGGGTAGC
This sequence comes from Clostridiales bacterium, assembly GCA_015069365.1. Classification (GTDB taxonomy): domain Bacteria; phylum Bacillota; class Clostridia; order Christensenellales; family Borkfalkiaceae; genus Scatosoma. Next base: position 4,109 of record SVIT01000044.1, read on the forward strand.
ATACGCGCCCGTGAAGACGCCGGTCTTTTCACGAGTGGTGGAAAGGCGATCGATATCGTTTGCTTCTGCCGAATACTGAATGTATGCGTCGATTGCAGATGCATTTTCAGGATGAGCCTCTTTCAATTTCTGAGCGAGGGGGTGTTCGGGCGCAAGTACCACGTAGTTCACACCGAATACGGTGTCGGGACGAGTTGTAAAGACTTTGATTTCATCGCCCGTTTCGCATTCAAACAAAACTTCGCAGCCAGTGGACTTACCGATCCAGTTTTTCTGCATTAATTTGGTTTTTTCGGGCCAGTTCAAACCGTCGAGGTCCTGCAACAGTTCTTCTGCATAGTCGGTAATTTTCAAGAACCACTGGGTCATATCCTTACGCAATACGACCGAATCGCAGCGTTCGCAAAGACCGCCGATAACCTGTTCGTTTGCGAGTACCGTTTCGCAGGAAGGGCACCAGTTGACAAGGGATTCCTTTCTGTAAGCAAGGCCTTTTTTATACAGTTGCAAGAACAGCCACTGCGTCCATTTATAATAATCTTCTTCGCAGGTAACCATTTCCGCGGACCAATCGAACATAGCACCCATATTACGGAGCTGTTTCTCCATGGTTGCGATATTCTTTTCCGTCGAATCTTTGGGATGAATCCCTGTTTTGATGGCGTAGTTTTCCGCAGGCAGACCGAACGCGTCAAAGCCCATGGGCTGGAATACTTCGTAGCCCTGCATTTTTTTGAAACGCGCATAGCTGTCGGTAGGACCGTAATTATACCAGTGCCCAACGTGCAGATTTGCCCCAGAAGGATAGGAGAACATTTCCAAAACGTACAACTTTTTATCCATGTTTTTCTTGTTAAAAACGTTAATTTTGGATTTCTCCCATTTAGCTTGCCATTTGCTTTCTACAGATTTCATATCCATCATAAAAAAAGACCTCCGAAAGAGAGCGGTCAAAACCGCTTATTTCTTTCATAAATATAGTATCCTTTATATTATAAAGGATTTTTACCATTAAGTCAAGCAAATAGCACTCTTGAAAGGGAAAGGAAATTCTCCTTTCTGATAAATAATTTCGGTTTTGCGGCATACAATAATGGTGTGGAAGAAATAACGATCATGCAAAACGGCTTTGACGGTCTGTATATGTCTTATTTATTTGGGAAAGTGCGTGAGCGCTTTTCCTTTTTACCGTCGGTCTGTGATATTCAAAAAAGCGGTGACAGAACGGAGATTGCGTTTAAAACGGAGCGGGAATACTGTCCGTACGTCAGAAAATATACTGAAGAACATATTGCCGATGTGCTGGCGGTTGGATACAAATATGAATATTTTGACAAAAGACTAGCGTTGCCGCTCCTGACAAAACTGCAGCGTCGGCTGCTTTTGACGGCTTTGATCGCCGCGGATTATAAGGAAGATAGGATGTTCATTGTCCGCCGTATTCGCGGGTTTGAAAATTACTGTTTAGACGGTCTGTTTCATTTTCGTTTGCAGGATTTGAAAAAGCGTTGGGAGGAGATTTTAGACTATATTCCCACGGACATGGGTGAGGCGTCTATGGAAGGCTTTATCGAGTTTTTGGCGGAAGACGGGGAGGGGAAAATCTTTCTAAAAGACGGAAAGGTGTACGATGAGGAATACCGAGTTTTGACTAAGAGTCTTTTGACGGGAGTAGAGTCTCCGATTGGAGAGATACTCTTAGGGGGTGCGGAGCGTGTGTACTGTTTTGGAGAGACGGATAGTGAAACGGCGTCGTTTTTAAAAAAATATTATCGTGAAAAAGCAGTTTTTTGTTGAAAGGCTTTGGAAAACGTTTGACAAAACATCTTGAAAGGGTTACAATAGAAACCGTAGAGACAAGTAGCGTCTTTTCGGTTTTTACAGAGAGCTTGCCCTTGGCTGTGAGGCAGGCAAACGGAAAAGAAAGGTGAAACCACTCTGCGTACGTTCACTTAAGAATAAAAAGCGGCCTCGTTTCGGGGCAATTAAGGTGGAACCGCGCAAACGGATAGTTGCGTCCTTAAACTCTTATCGGGTTTAGGGACGTTTTATTTTTTATACACGCAAAAAAAGAACAACATTGGAGGAATAATATGAACGTTATTTTGAAAAACGGCGACGGATTGGAAGTCGTAGAAAACGCAACCGCTATGCAGGCGGCTGTAGCGATTTCCGAGGGGTTGGCGAGAAATGCAGTCTGCGCAAAGGTAAACGGGGAATTGGTAGATTTATCTCACGTATTAAAAGACGGGGACAACTTAGAGATTGTTACGCTTAAGGATAAAGAGGGATTGCAGGTGTACCGCCATACTTGTGCCCACGTGCTTGCGCAAGCATTAAAAACGGTATATCCCACTTGTAAACTTTCCATCGGTCCCGTGATTGAAAACGGTTTCTATTACGATATTGATTTCGTAACGCCGATCACGCAGGCAGACCTTGCAAAGGTGGAATCGGAAATGCAGAAGATCATCAAGAGCAATCTTCCCATCGAACGTTTCACACTGCCCAAGGAAGAAGCAATCGCTTTGATGAAAGAATACAGCGAAAATTATAAAGTGGAACTGATTGAGGAGTTGCCTGAGGGAGAAACAATTTCTTTCTACAAGCAGGGGAGTTTCACCGATCTTTGCCGTGGTCCTCATCTTCCTTCTACGGGCAAGATTAAGGCGTTCAAGCTCACCAGCATTGCAGGCGCATATTGGAGAGGGGACGAACATAACAAGATGCTCACCCGTATCTACGGTACTGCATTTGCGAAGAAAGACGAAATGGAAGCTTACTTCACCATGCTGGAAGAGGCGAAGAAGCGCGATCATACGAAACTGGGCAAAGAACTCAAACTTTTTGCGATTCTCAACGAGGGAAAAGGTTTGCCTTTCTTCCTTCCCAACGGTATGATTTTAAAGAATACGTTAATCGAATACTGGAGAGAGCTGCATACGAGAGAGGGTTACGTAGAGGTTTCTACGCCCATTATGCTCAACCGCACTCTTTGGGAAACTTCCGGTCACTGGGATCATTATCGCGACAACATGTACACGACGAAAGTGGACGACGAAGATTTCGCAATCAAGCCCATGAACTGTCCCGGCGGTATTCTCGTTTACAAAAATGAACCGCACAGCTATAAAGATTTGCCCATCCGTATGGGTGAACTCGGTCTTGTGCACCGTCATGAAAAATCCGGTCAGCTTCACGGCCTTTTCCGCGTGCGTTGTTTCACGCAGGACGATGCGCACATCTTCATGACCAGAGAACAGATTAAAGACGAGATTAAGGGGATTGTACGCCTTATTAATGAAGTATATACCCTTTTCGGGTTTAAATATCACGTGGAACTTTCCACCCGTCCCGAAAACAGCATGGGCAGCGACGAGGATTGGAATACCGCTACCGACGCTCTTCGCCAGGCACTTGACGATATGGGCTTGGACTACGTTGTCAACGAAGGGGACGGCGCATTCTACGGCCCGAAGATCGACTTCCATTTGGAAGACTCTATCGGCAGAACGTGGCAGTGCGGTACGATTCAGCTCGACTTCCAGTTGCCTCAGAGATTTGAATTGGAATACGTCGGCGAAGACGGCGGAAAACATCGCCCGATTATGGTACACCGCGTAGCATTCGGTTCGATCGAACGTTTCATCGGTATCTTGATCGAACACTTTGCAGGGAAATTCCCCGTATGGCTTTCGCCCTTGCAGGTTAAGATTCTGCCCATCACGGACAGACAGCTTGGTTACGCAGGCGAGCTTTGCGAGAAGATGAAGGCGGCGGGTATCCGCGTTCAGGTGGACGACAGAAGCGAAAAGATTGGCTATAAGATCCGTGAAGCGCAAATGGAAAAGGTGCCTTACATGCTCGTTATCGGTGAAAAGGAAGCGGAAGCAGGTTTAGTAGCGGTTCGTCGCCGCGACGGTGAACAGTCGGTGGTTTCTGCAGACGAGTTCCTTGCTACCGTATTAAGCGATATTGAAAACAAAACGGCATTCTAAGTCATGTTGAAAACGGGGATTCATTCGGTTGGCTATTTCGGTCGGCATGATTTGAAAAAATACAATGGGGAGGGTTTTCGAAAGATCAAGGCACACGGCTATGACTGCATTGATTATAGCGAACTTTCCTCCCTGCAATCTCCTATCTATACCTTTTCTTCCGCGGAGTACAAAACCTATTTGACAGAGCTTGGTAAAACAGTTCGAGACGCAGGTTTAGAGATATCGCAGATGCACGGCTTGTGGCCGACCGCAGGCGATACTGAGGCTTCAGGTAGGGCAAAAAACCTTGATTATTTCAAGAAAGAGATAGAGGGTGCGGCGTACTTGGGGTGTCCCAAAATCGTCATTCATCCGTGCATGGCGTACGGTTGGGCAGGAGGCACGAGAGAGCAGATGTTCGAGGTGAACGTCAATCTTTTGTCGACTCTTCTTCCGTATGCAAAAACGGCAAACGTAACGCTGTGTTTGGAGAATATGCCCTTTAGAAAACCGTCTGCGTTTTCCGCTATACAAGAACTCAAGGATATCCTAATCGCGATAAACAGTCCGTTTGTAAAGGCTTGCTTGGATACGGGACATTTGGTCGCAATGGGTGATAGCATGTACGAGAGTATTTGCCTTCTTGGCGAGGATTTGGCGGCTTTGCACGTGCACGACGACGTAGCGGGGCAGGATCGGCATCTGTTGCCTTTCCAAGGCCAAAACGACTGGCAGGGTTTTATCAAGGGATTGAGGGATATTCGTTTTAACGGCTGTATTTCTCTCGAAACGCATATTTCGTTGACAACGCCTCAGCCAATGTTGGAAGAAATGCAGATTTCCTTGGCGAAACTTGCGAGATGTTTTATAGACGAGATCGAAAAGTAAAATTTTTTTCGTTTTTTCAAAAAACACCAAAAAAACAGTTGACAGAAGGATTTGCTTTGTGTTAATATTATTTAGCTAAGCAGAAGCGAACCTTCTCGCCGTATGGTTATGATTGATACGGCTCGATACATTCTTTCCCGAGAATATGGGTATGATAACGTCGAAAAAGGGTCGCTATGATAGCGATCCTTAATTTTTTGTGTGAGGTATACGGCCATAAAAGACCAGCATCAGATCAACGAAGAAATTCGTGACAGAGAAGTAAGAGTAATTTCCGCAGAGGGCGAACAGCTCGGTATCATGAGCGCGAGCGCCGCATTACAGCTTGCTGAAGAGGCAGATTTGGATTTGGTGAAGATTTCTCCCAACGCAGTTCCGCCTGTATGTAAGATTATGAACTATGGTAAGTTCAAGTTCGAGCAGGCAAAACGTGAAAAGGAAAACCGCAAAAACCAAAAGGTGGTTGAACTGAAAGAGATTTATCTTTCCATGACGATCGATATCGGCGATTTGAACGTCAAGGCAAAAAAGACGGTTGAAATGCTTGGCGACGGAAACAAAGTAAAGGTTTCTATCCGTATGCGTGGCAGACAGCAGGCACACGCGTCGATGGGGATCGACGTAATGCGCCGTTTCTTTGACATGCTTGGTGGAAAGGCAGTTATGGACAAAGAACCTAAGACGGAAGGCAGAAACATCTTGATGATCCTTTCGCCCGCAAAATAAGGATAAAATACGGACAAGCCCTGCAAATAAGCAGGTTGTTATAAAGAAGAAAAAAATTTCGGAGGATAAACATATGCCTAAACAGAAAACACATAGCAGTACTAAAAAGCGTTTCTGGCTTACTGGTTCGGGTAAAGTAAACCGTTCTCACAGCGGTAAGAACCACAAAGCGGAAACCAAGAACAGAAAGAGAAAGAGACGTTTGCGTCAGGGCGCTCTCGTAGCTTCCACGCAGGAAAGCACCGTAAAGAGCATGATGCCTTACAAGAAATAAGAGAAGGAGACAGATAGATTATGCGTATTAAGAGAGCAGTGAACGCAGTTAAAAAGCGTAGAAAAATTTTCAAACTTTCCAAAGGTTACTACGGCAGCAAGAGCAGATCTTACAGAATCGCTAGAGAAGCCGTAATGAAATCGTTGAACTATGCGTACATCGGCAGAAGATTGAGAAAGAGAGATTTCCGTCGTTTGTGGATTACGAGAATCAACGCAGCTGCAAGAATCAACGGTATTTCTTACAGCAAACTTATGCACGGCCTTAACGTTGCAGGGATTAACCTCAACAGAAAGGTACTTGCTGACTTGGCAGTAAACGACGCTGCAGCATTTGCACAGCTCGTTGAAAAAGCAAAAGCAGCGCTTTAATCGTACAAAAAAGCCTTTAACTTGAAAAAAGTGAAAAGGCTTTTTCCCTATTTTTGAGAAAATGATTTTGACCTCGAAAAACAATCCGCTCATCAAAGAAACTGCGGCGTTGAAAGAGAAAAAAGCCCGTAAAGAATATGGGATGTTCCTCGTTGAAGGCAGAAAAATGGCGAGGGAATGTCTTAATAGCGGCTTTGAAATCGATCGCGTTTTTGTCACTGAAAACTATACTGGGGAGATTCCTTTTGCGGAAGAAGTACTCGTAAGGGTTTCAGAGGATGTGCTTTGTTATCTTTCTGATGAAAAGACTCCGCAAGGGATTTTATGTCGGGTAAAAATACCCGTCAATCAGTTGCGCGCGCCCAAAGGAAAATGCTTGCTTTTGGACGGCGTAGCAGACCCGGGTAACGTCGGTACGATCATTCGTACGGCGAATGCGGCGGGTTATAACGAGATATACTTGACGGAAACGTGCGCTGATCCCTATTCTCCCAAGAGTGTAAGGGCGAGTATGAGCGGCATTTTCTTTACGCAGCTGTATCGCGCGACTAGGACGGAGATATTATCCGTATTAGGCGATACGCCGATCATTGCGGCGGATATGGACGGGGAGAACGTATTTTCCTTCGTTCCACCCCAGCGTTTTGCGCTTGTGATCGGGAATGAGGCGAACGGGATTTCAGAAGAAACTTTTCGCGCTGCAACGCATACGGTCAAGATACCTATGCAGGCAACGCAAGAGAGCCTGAACGCGGCAATTTCAGCGGGCATTATCATGTACGTTCTCAATAAGGACGAATTTTAAGAAAAGAAAGGAGAAAAAATATGTCAGGACATAGCAAATGGCACAACATACAGGCAAAAAAAGGTAAGGCAGACGCAGCGAAAGGCAGAATTTTCACCAAGCTTGGCAGAGAAATCGCGGTAGCGGCAAAGACCAACCCTAATCCTGAAACGAACAGCAAGCTTGCAGATATCATCGCGAAAGCAAAAGCTGCTAATATGCCCAACGATAACATTCAACGCAGCATCAAAAAGGCTGCTGGTGAAATGAATGGGGCAGACTATAAAGAACTTACGTACGAAGGATACGGCGTAGCTGGTTCTGCGGTTATCATCACGACTCTTACGGACAATATCAACCGTAC
>SVIT01000045.1 GCA_015069365.1 Clostridiales bacterium
GGGACGTGGTCCCTTGCGGATTGTAAAGGCAGAGCCTTTACGACTCCGCGTCAGCGGTTGCGCGATAGCGCAAAACGGACCCCAAGAAGCAAGGCAACGCCTTGCGCAATCACCGCCTTTGGCGGTTTACACCGCTTTGCGGTGAATGATTATTACGCAACTTTCAGTTGCTTTCAAAAGGTTATATTCCACCTTACGGTGGCGACTGCCGTCGAGGCGCAAAGGCTCCGCCTCTGCACTCCGCAAGGGACCGCGTCCCTTGACCCTGGGCAAAGAAGTCTCGCTAAACAGCAAGTTTGTAAAAAATTTGGAGAAAGAATATGTCAAACAAAAATCAACAATGCTCTTTTTGCGGTAAACCTAAAGAGGAAACCCGTCGCCTAATCAATGGCCCTGACGGGGTTTGTATCTGCGACGAGTGCGTGGAGATTTGTAAATCTATGGTCGACGAATGGGCTGACGATAAACAGCCTCAGGAAGAGGTCGCTCTCAAAAAACCCGCGGAAATCAAAGCGGAGCTCGATCAGTATATCGTCGGGCAGGATAAGGCAAAACGCGTGCTGTCCGTTGCCGTTTATAATCATTATAAACGTATCAACGCTCTGTCAAAAACGAAAAAAGCTGAAGACGACGGCGTTGAGATTGAAAAAAGCAACGTGCTGTTGCTCGGGCCTACGGGTAGCGGGAAAACCTTGCTCGCAAGAACGCTCGCTAAAATCCTGAACGTGCCCTTTGCAACTTCAGACGCAACCACGCTCACCGAGGCAGGTTACGTGGGTGAAGACGTTGAAAACATCCTCTTAAAACTCATTCAAAACGCCGATTACGATATTGAACGCGCACAGCGCGGTATCATCTATATCGACGAAATAGATAAAATTGCGAGAAAGAGCGAAAACGTCTCCATTACCCGCGACGTTTCGGGAGAAGGCGTGCAGCAGGCGCTCCTTAAAATCATCGAAAGCACGACGGCGAACGTTCCTCCCCAGGGTGGCAGAAAACACCCTAACCAAGAATGTCTGCGTCTGGATACGACCAACATTCTCTTTATCTGCGGCGGCGCGTTCGTGGGGTTGGATAAAATCGTTTCTTCCAGAAAAGACGATACCACTCTTGGGTTCGGCGGTAAAGTGCGCTTGGGTGCGAACGAGGCAGATTATTCCGTTCTTGATGACGTAAAACCTCAGGATTTGACAAAATTTGGTTTAATTCCCGAATTTGTAGGCAGATTGCCCATCGTTGTCAACCTCGATCCCCTCGGCGAAGACGCGTTGGTGAAGATTTTGACCGAACCGAAAAACGCCATCATTAAACAGTACCAAAAACTGGTCGGTTTCGACGGTGTGAAATTGACGGTGGAAGAAGATGCGGTGCGCGAAATTGCACAGACGGCGATCCGATTAAAGACGGGCGCTCGAGGCCTTAGAACGATTATTGAAAGCGTTATGACGGACGTGATGTATAAGATCCCCTCCGAAGAAAACGTGGAAGAAGTCGTCATCACAAAAGAGTGTTTGACCGACGGGGCAACCCCTCGTTTGATCTATAAAGAGGCCGTTTAAGGAAAAGAGGAAGAAAACACGGTTTTTTCCGTGTTTTTCTTGTCTTTTAATTAAAATTATCTGTAAGATTTGTAATATTTTTTTAGAATATTCTTGACTTGTAAAAAAAATTGTTGTATAATGAATATGTATAATAGTAGAAGGAGGCGCCGTAATGTCAGCTCAACCTAATTACGTTGCGAAAAAGAGCGCTTGGAGCGCAATTCGTTGGTGGCACATTTTATTTTTCTTCTTAATTGTGCCCCTCATCATCATGATTTGCAAAATTATTATCGTAAAACATAAGAGAATAGAGTTCTACGATAAGAAAATCGTTCAGAAGAGCGGTGTGTTTGACGTTGAAAAGAAGACGGCTGTGTTCACGGCGGTTCTTGCTGTTTGGGTTGAATATCCTTTCTGGGGCAGAATCTTAGGTTACGGTAACGTAAAGGTGGAAATGGTAGGCCCTTGGGATATCGATTTGAATGGTGTTAAAAAACCCAAGAAATTGCAAAGATATTTGGAAGGCCGTATCGCAAATATTCGCGGTATGCACCAGCTTCTTCACAACTAATTTTAGATACATAAAAACCACGGTTTTAGACCGTGGTTTTTTTATGATAAGACCGCCTATTATCAGGCGGTCAAAAATCACTCTCTATTTGTAAAGTTGTCGAACTTTCCGTCCAAGCGTTTTAATGAATAATACAAAGGTGCACCCAAACCATATACCCACACGGTTTCCGTTAAAGCGATCGAACCCATAAAGGCAAAATATGCAACAGTTGCGCTTTGATACCCTTCCGCTCCGCCACACAAAAATACGATAATCATCGGGATAAATATTGCATTAAACAGAACGGGAAAGAAACCTCCAAGTAAGAATCGAAAAGGCTCTTTTTTTATGTACCTGCCTACCATGTATGAGATGAAAGCCGCAATTAAGGTCGCCAAAGACCCCACAAACACGTCGTAGAAAAAATACGGTGAGGCAAGGTTGGACAGCATACACCCTATATAGAGTGCAGGGACCGCCTCGGAAAAAAAGAGGGGTAAAATACAAAGAGCCTCTGCAGGACGGAGCTGAAACGGACCGTATGCAAAGGGCGCAAAGACATAGGTGATCGCCGTATAAAGCGCAGCGATAACACCCGCCCGACAAAGACGTTTTGTCGTAAAAAAGGTTTTCATTAGATTGTACCTCGGTTTTTTTATAGAGGAAGTGTTTACCGAAAACCTTCCAACATTCCTATTATAGCACGCAAAGCGGGATTCGTCAACCGTTTTCTGGGTGAGGTTCGGGGCTTAGGCGTCCTTTTTAACCTCTTTTTGCCGAGCGCAGCGCTCCCATAAAAGCGCAGCGAGCCCGTCTGAAATAATTTCCGCCATAGCGTAGACAAGGTTCAGGCGAGTGGTATTCAAAAGGCCGTAATTTGTCAATGATTTTTCCGCGACCACACCCATGATAGAGATATCGCCTAGAGAACCCAACTGTTTATTTGCGCCAGCGCCTGGCATTAAGGGCGTATCATTGATTTTGATAAGACCGATATCCCCTTCGTCACCTACGGCGGCGTCGATTGCGATCACTTGACGGTCGGAATGGGTTTCCTTTAAAAAAGTACGCACGTACCGAATTTCCTTTGCGGTCACGGGCGCGGCAAGCGTACCGTATAAAAACACGTTCAGCCCTTGCGTTTTAAATTTCAACATAGACCCAACAATCGGTCCAAGACTGTCCCCGATGGCAAGATCACTGCCGACACAGACAACGACAGGGGGGCGGCTTTGTAAAAGTGAACTCGTACCTGCCCCCGTCGTTTTTATGGTTTTACCCTGTTCGTTTAAGCGGAGCAATTTATCGGTTGACATAGCTACTCCGTCAGATGCCATTTTGTTATAGATATGAAAAGCGTGTTCCATGCGTTATTCCTCAAAAAAGATATCGAAGAAAGTATTGCCAAAACAGTGTAAAAGTAAACGAAAAGCGGAATAAAATATAGTATAAAATAAAAAAATATCAAGAAAGATTACAGAAGAGCTTGAAAAAAACAAAAACTTGTGCTATAATTATGCTATATAATAATGAAATACTATAGGAGGGAAAGCTGTGAACGCATTATATTCGTTATGTGCTGCAGGTGCATCGGGATACGTTGTAGATATTATCGTCGTAGCGATCATGTTGATTTTTGTATTCGTATGCGCGAAACGCGGATTCATTAACTGTTTCTTCGGCTTCATCTCTACGATAGCAGCTCTGTTTTTGGCGGTTAGTTTGGCAAAAATCACCGTATCCGCAACGGGCGGATTCTTCGGGGTACAGCAAGCGCTGGAAAACTCCTTCATCCCCTCGTTCTCGTCATTGAAAGGTTTTGATATTGACGTATCTGGTCAAGATCTTAGCGTGCTGTTGGCTGAAAAAGATCTTCCTTCGATCCTGATCACGTTGGCATTAAAGAACAACGGCGGAGAAATCCCCGCTGGTTCAACGTTGGGTATGATTGTAGGGGAATCGATTGCTTGGCTCGCAACCGTATTAATCGCAGGTATCGTCTTGTATATCCTTGTCAAGATATTCTTGCGGATTTTGAGAAAGCTGTTTAATTCGATTTCAGATAACGTTGGTCTTATCGGTTTTGTCAACCGGCTGCTTGGTTCGATTGTGGGCTTGATTGAAGTAGTTTTACTTGTAAGTTTAATCATTTCCTTTATTACGTTGATCCCTTCGCAGGGTGTTATCGACTTCTTCCAAAGCAGTTTCATTCTTCGTATGTTGTATAATCACAATCCGATTGTGACGATCATAAGCTGGTTTTTATAATACGTAAAGAAAAAAAGGCTCTCCTTTTAGGGGAGCTTTTTTCTGTGGAAAAATACTGTGGAGAACTTATCTACACTGAAAATTAGTCCACAATGTGGAGTAAAACACGTTCTGTCGAGCATCGTCGAACAAAAAAGAATATTGTCGAAAAAGACATTTATAAATGTATATTGTATATATAAATATCGGTATAATTTGCCAAAAATGTGGACAAATCGGGCTTGTCCCCAAAACAAGCAAAAATCGGTGGATAACTTTTTTGCAAAAACAAAAAAATCACTCATGAAAGCTTACTTTCCCTTGTAATTGGCTTAAAAACCGCAATTTTTGTGGATAACCACCGTCAATCGGGAAAAAAATAACGAATTTAAAATTGAGTTTTGTGTGTGGATAAATCCGTAAAAAGGCTAAAAAAGTGCAAAAAATAGTCAAAAACGAGAATTTATCCACAAACATATGGTCGGTTTTTAAAAAATGTTAAAAGTTATCCACAATTATCCCCAAAAACATACTGCATTATCGTATATTTCGGAAGGTGATTTCTGTGTTTAACCGAACGTCGCGAAGGGCGGTGTCGGCAAATTTTTCGAAGTGTTTTTTCTCGTATTTGATTAACCGTTCCCGTACGCCGAAAACGTCGCATTGAACGGCGCGGCACTTTTCAAAAGCGCGGGTGATATCCCCTTTCAGTTTTTTCTCGGCAAGTGAAAAATACTCTTTCGGAACGTCGCCCGCGTCGCTGATATTTTCAATACTCTGTGCCTTGGAATAATCGAGAATCCCTGCGGTCAGCGTCACGTTCACGTTGAGTGTTAGGCTGTATTCATTCCCCACTTTTAATTTTGTGGAAGGATTGTTTTGTTTGATGGTGAGAGAGCAGGTCTTTCCCTCTCGTTCGATAGAATACGAGGCAAGGCGCAAGGGATTAAGCACGGTTGCTACGGCGAAAGTTTCTTCTTCGGTCAACGTACCAACTCGTTTTCCGCCCACGAAAAGGGCGGTTTCTTTTGCGCTGAAGACGGGTTTATCCTGTTGCGCTCCGCCCTGGTTGTTTTGACTTCCCTGAGAATTTTGATCGCTTTCTTGACCAGAACCCTGCGAGGAGCTATCGCTTGCAGTACCTGAGCCGTTTTGACTGTTTTGTTCACCGTCAATTGTTTCCTGCTGGGGTTCTTTTTTCAAAATCGGGAGAAAAGCGCTTTTACTGTCGCTGAAATACCCGATAGAAAAATCCTTTAAAGTAGCAGGGAGTACCGTTCCTACACGTTCCGCATGGGACGAGAGGACTTTTTTCATGGCGAGAGAACTGGACGGATCGACCAAAGCCGAGGTGTTAAGCAGGTCCTTTGCGTGTCCGTCGCAGGTTGCGACCAAGCAATTATCGGTCAAATATTCATCGCGCAGGAAAAATTCTAAAGCGTCAAAGGCGTTTTCTTTCACAGCGTCTTCGCCTAAAAGGATGAAATCGCAAAAGACGAGTTTTGGATACCAACCCGTTTTTGCGTTGATTTCTTCAAAGGCGTCTGCGACCGTTTTCCCTCTGCTGACTAGTTGCACCGCCTCCGACGCGTTGCCTTGTTTGGAGGATTGCGGAATGGCGATTTGTGAGGTAACGATAAAGGTATCCTCTTCCCGATCAATCCCCGCGGCAATGACAATCGCGGTCTTTTGCACGTCGGTCAAAGCAAAATCGTTAGAGAAAAAGAAAAACAGCAATAAAAAAGCAGTGAAAAGATAATATCTGACTGTGTTTTTCGAGTGTACGTTATGCACGGCGTTTCTCCTTTTTGTGGGGGGCAGGTATGCGTTGAGTTTCGTTTTCGTCCTCTGAATATTTCGGTAAAAGCAACAAAAACAAAGGCAGGATATCGGCAAAAATCCAAAACACGAACCCTAATTTTCCGCTAATGACAGCATAGAAAGAATTGTAATATTTGTTACAGTAAAAGACAAAAACGAATAATGCTAAGTTAAGCACGGCAGACGGTAACACCTTTTTTTGAATATGACAAGCACGGCAGAAAAGATCGGTTGTATATTGCAAGGGCATGCAGGTAAAAATCAATAAAACCACGGTGAGCAAATATACGAATAATAGGTCGGCTCTGCCGATGATACTCAGGGCTGGGAAATATTGCGCGATTTTGGCAAAAGCATAATGCTCTCTTGGCGCGATGGAAGAATAGACTCCAAAAAAGACAGCGAAGAAAAATAAAGACAGCAGCGCGCCGACGCCGTAGCCTGCCATGATTTTCATTCCGTCCCGCTTTTCATAGCGGTAGTTGCCGATAAGGGGAAGTAGTAAAATCGCGTCTGAAAAATGGGGTGTTGTCTTGATGAACGCAGACATGGTACCCCCGAATTTACTTCCGAACAATGGAAGAAGGTGGGAAAAATCCGTTTCTGAAAAGGACATTGCAATTAATGCCAAAAATGGCAAAAGGAATAAAAACAGACTGATATCCGCGGCTCTTCCCAAGGATTTTAATCCTTTCACACAGATAAAGGCGCACAAGGGAAAGAAAAAAACAAAGGTGAACGTGGTAGGCGAAGTATCGAAAAACGCCGCATATACAAATTTTTCCAAATCGAGTAAAGGCAGGATTGCGGCATAGACAAAATATACCGCATACAAAATATACAGAATAGCAACTCCCTTGCCAAGAACCCGTTCCAACCGTTCAAACAAAGATTTTTTAGACCGTGACGAGGCGAAAAGAATAATAGCAAGAACCCCTGCTTGTAATAAAAAATGCAGTAGAGCGGGTAGGATTATATCACCGCCTGCGTACCGTGCAAGAATGGACGGTGTTTCCAAAAGCTTAGATGCAGGCAATAAAAACGCCGCCGCGAGTGCGATCTGCCGACCGAGAACGATATCGTTTTTTGCTGAGAGTAAAGGTTTTGTCATGGCTCGTCTTCTCCTTTTGGCTGATGTTTTGCAAGACTCAGTCGCGTTTTATTTTTTGAATCAAGCGTTTTCGGTCTGGTTTTTAGACTGAATAAATCGTATTTAACAACGGTATCTCGTAAATCATGCGGAATAAGCGGTGAGAAAGGCGCAAGTAACGGCGCGCCGAAAGAATCCGCCGACAGCAAATAATATAACACAAACGTAAATAATAACACAATCCCGAACGGTCCGATACTGCCTGCGATGATGAGAAATAACCAACGCAGGATACTCCCCGTTTCCACGAAATTCGGGACGGTATAAAGACAAATCCCCGAAAACGCCACTATGATGATTGCGGGCGTGGATAAAAACCCTGCGGACACTGCCGTTTCACCCAGTACCAACGCTCCAACAACGGAAAGAGACATACCGACGTATTTCGGCATACGGATACTCGCCTCTTTCAAAACTTCTAACAGAAATAGAACAACGAACATTTCCAAGCTTGGCGACAAGGGTAATTCACGAACGCTGCTTGCGATGGTCAACGTCAATCCAAGCGGTAATAGCTGGATTTTAAAAAGTTGCGCCGAAACGTAAAACGCGGGCAGCAGTACTGCGACGAACAGTGCAAAGAAACGTAAAAAGCGAAAGATTGTCGCCATGAACGGGGAGATGAAATAGTCCTCGCTGCTCTGCAGATCTTCCGTGAGAAGAAAGGGCGCGGTGAGCGCGATAGGCGACCCGTCCACCAAAATTCCGACCCTGCCCTCGCATAATTTTGCGGCGAAAATATCGGGCTTTTCCGTTTTACCAAGCGAATGAAAAATCGAATGTTTTCTCGGCGCGAGAAAAGCGGCGATATACGAAGAATCGGGAATACAGTCGATTTGGATTTCCTGCAATTTTTTCGCAAGAGCGTTTTTCACCTGTGGGTTGGACGTGCCCTCCAGCCAACAGACGGAGACCATCGTTTCCGACCGTTTTCCAAGACGAATTGTCTCAAACCGCAAATCGGGAGTCTTCAGACGTTTTCGTATCAACGCCATATTTGTTTTTATATCCTCGATAAACCCCTCTCTGGGCCCTTTCACCGCGATATCGGTGGGCGGTTCCATAATCGTACGAATGGGCAAAAACTTTGCGCCGACGATCAATCCTTTCGTTACTCCGTCAATGAGCAAAAGGGGGTTCCCGTCCAAAACTTCTTTACCGATATCTTCTAAAGAAGACATAGTTTTCATTTCGGGGAAAAGCACGGTTTCTTTGATGAGTTTGAGTTTCAACTCGACCATGCCCCCATCATTTTCCCTATTTTTGGGTAAATTTTCCAAAAGTGCGAGGCGGGAGATCGGTCTTGCAACAAGGTCGCCGATCAGCTGTTTATTCACAATACCGTCGGCGTAAACGATGGCGCAGGCAACGTTATCCGCCGTCTGAAATTGATAGGAGAGTATATCTTCCGAGGGCAGTAATTTCTTCACTGCCGACAGATTTTTTTGTAAGTCGTTAGATAAAGTATTCACGCAAACAGCTTGTGTTTTCCAAGAGGAAAGTATACGTTTGGAAAGGGTTGACATTTTTCGCGCGCGGTGTTATACTTGAGTGGCTAAGAAAAAAAGGAGGTCGCGTATGGAAGAAATTGTCCTTGGTGAGTACGAGGTTTTGGAAGATATGCTTATTGACGGTTTACAGATCGTGCAAGATACGCGACTGTATCGTTTTACGTCTGATTCGGTGCTGCTTTCCCGTTTTGCAAAGGCAAAAAAAGGTGACGTGGTTGCGGATTTTTGCGCAGGCAGCGGTATTGTAGCGTTCCACTTTTTTGCGTTGAATAGAAAAAAATTGCATGGTCTGAAATTTACGCTGTTTGAGATGCAGGAAGAATTGTCCGCACTTTCTAAAAAAACGGCGGCGTTTAACGGGTTTGATAATTTTTCCTTTGTGCAGGGAAAGCTGCAGGATATACCCAAGACTTATCACGAGGCGTTTTCTCTCGTACTTTGCAATCCCCCGTACGAGCGCGCGGGCAGCGGCTTTGATAATGACGAATATAAAAAAGCGGTGTGTCGGAAAGAGCTGACAATCACGTTAGAGGAGATTGCACGCGCGGCGAGTTATGCGTTAAAATTTGGCGGACGGCTGTGCATGCTGCACCGTGCAGATCGCTTGGCAGAAGTCTGCTATACCTTACACGATGCAAAATTAGAGGTTAAAAAAGTGCAATTTGTGGGGGGCAGGTACGGATCGAAGCCGTATTTAGTCCTTATAGAAGCGGTAAAAGGCGGCAAAAAAGGTATGGAGCTGTTGGAGACCGTCTACAACGTACGCAATATAGGCGAAGGAGAGAATCATGGTTAGTTTTGTAGCGACGCCGATCGGGAATTTGAAAGATATTACACTGCGCGCATTAGAGACGCTGAAAGAGGCAGACGTAATCTATTGCGAAGATACGCGGCATACAATCAAGCTGTTAAACGCATACGAGATCAAAAAGCCCCTTTACGCTTGTCATAAATTCAACGAGACGGAAGCGGCGGAGAAAATTCTTGCCGCATCAAGACGTGGCGAAAAGGTTGCGGTGGTGTCGGACGCAGGGACGCCCGTTGTTTCCGATCCAGGGAATATCGTGTGTAAAATTTTGCGTGAAAATAATGAGCCGTACACTCTGATTCCTGGTGCATGTGCGTTTGTTGCGGCGTTGGTTTTATCGGCGTTGCCCACGGGCAGGTTTGCGTTCATCGGCTTTTTGCCAGATAAAACGAGTGAGAAAAAGGCGTTGCTTGAAAAATATAAAGATAGTGATTTGACCTTGGCATTCCATTCCGCTCCGCAGGACGTGGATAAGGATATTAAGGCGATGTATGAGGTGTTTGGGGACAGACCCGCCGCGGCGGTTAGAGAAATCACGAAGCTACACGAAGAAGCGGTCAATTTCCGTTTAAAAGAGGGTTTATCAGGAGAAAAACGCGGGGAATACGTCCTTGTTGTCGGCGGCGCGGAAGAAAAAGAGAGCCCTTTGAACGCCCTTTCCGAGGTGGAACACATCAAACATTATATGGCGGCAGGTTTGGAGAAAAAAGAGGCGCTGAAACGTGCGGCGAAAGACAGAGGGGTGTCTAAATCCGACCTCTACCCTTTCTCGATTGACCTTTAACGGATAAAACTTTGTAAGGCTGCGTATTATATATATAAGGAAGAAAAAATTATGTGGGAATATTACTGGATATTTTTTGGATTGATGCTTATATGCGCTCTGCTCGGCGTTCGGGCGAGCGCAAAAGTCCGTTCTGCGTATAGAGCGTATGGAGCGATCCCGACCGCTTCGCGTATGACGGGGTATGACACGGCGCAGAGGTTGCTCCGTGCGAACGGAGTTCGCGATATTTCCGTTGGACGAGTAAGAGGTGAGCTGAGCGACCATTACCACCCTACGAAAAAAATCGTCAACCTTTCCGAAAGTGTATATGGTAACACTTCGGTTGCGGCGGTTGCAGTCGCGGCACACGAAATCGGTCACGTTATGCAGAAAAAGAAAGGGTATCTTCCGTATAAATTGCGTACGGTTTTGGTGCCTATTACGAATTTTGGCAGCTATTTGGCGTTGCCGCTTGTGCTTTTGGGACTGATTTTGGACGTATTTGTGGGCTTGTCGCAAAATTCCGACCTCGGCTTTTATCTGGCTTTGGTCGGTGTGGCGCTGTATGGGCTTTCGACGGTGTTTGCGTTGGTGACGTTACCCGTGGAGTTTAACGCGAGCAAGCGCGCGAAGAAAATGTTGGTGGAAGAAGGAATTTTGCGCGAGGAAGAATTACCCTATGCAGACAAAATGTTAGACGCCGCGGCACAGACTTACGTAGCCGCCCTGCTCACTTCCCTTATCTATTTCTTGCGGTTTGCGGTGTGGGTATTCCTTTTGTTCA